>JAISEQ010000013.1 GCA_031264045.1 Deltaproteobacteria bacterium | reverse complement strand
AAAAAAAAACGGCTCGTTCCAAATGGCCGGCCGAACCCGAGGTTGGGGCCGGGGCGGCGCGGCTCCGGGGGGGCTGCGGCTCGAAATCCCCCCGGGGATCTGTTACTATGCTGCACGTAAACGACAGGCGCGTTTCCCGTGGCCGCGGCGGGGAGCAGACTCGCCCCGCTCCCCGCGTCCCCGGAGCGCTGGCCCCGGCGGCATTCTAATCCTGCGGCGGCTTCGTGCCGTAACCGCGACGGACCGTCAGCCATGGACCTCGAAGGACTCAGTCTCGAACCGCAGGCCCGCGACCGCCCCGCCGCGGTGGTCCTGGCGGCCGGCATGGGCAAGCGCATGAAGTCCGGGACGCCCAAGGTCCTCCACAGGGTGATGGGCAGGGCGCTCCTGGCCTACGTCCTGAACGCCGTCCAGTACCTCTCGCCCGCAAGGGTCCTGGTGGTCGTGGGCCACGGCGCCGAGGAGGTGGAAAGGACCCTGGGGAGCCCTCCCGGGGTGGAGTACGTGGTCCAGGCCGAACAGCTGGGCACGGGGCATGCGGTCTGGTCTACCAGGGCGGCACTGGAGGGATGGAGGGGGCCGCTGGTGATCCTTCCGGGGGACGCGCCCCTGGTGAGCCCCCAGACGGTCCTGGACTTCCTGGCGGCCCACAGGGCCCTGGGCGCTCCGCTGTCGGTCCTGACGGCCGAGCTGGACGATCCCGCGAGCTACGGCCGGGTGGTCCGGGACCGGGCCGGGTGGCTGGAGCGCATAGTGGAGTACCGGGACGCGGACGAGCCCACCCGCGCCATCCGCGAGGTGAACGCCGGGGTCTACGCGGCGGATCCGGAGGCGCTCTTCGGGGCGCTGGAGGCCGTCAGGCCCGGAAACGCCCAGAGCGAGTACTATCTCACGGACGTGGTGGGCATCCTGAGGTCCGGGGGGGAGCTCGTGTCCGCCGTGACCGGCCCCGACCCCCGCGAGATACAGGGCGTGAACGACCGCGCGGATCTGGCCCGCTGCCAGGAGACCCTGAAGCTCAGGATTAACGAGGCCTGGCTCAGGGCGGGGGTCACCTTCCACGACCCGTATTCCACCTACGTGGAGCCTTCGGTCCGCCTGGAGCGCGACTGCGTGCTCGGGCCGGGGGCGGTGCTCTCGGGCCGCACGAGGGTGGGGGAAGGCGCCGTGATAGGCCCCTACGCGGTCCTGACCGATGTGGAAATCGGCCCCGGAGCCTGGATAGCCCCCCACGCGGTGCTGTCGGGCGCGGTTGTCCCGCCCGGCGGATCCGCCGGTTTCCCGTCCGGGGCGGCCGCCGGATCGCCCTGCCGCCCCGGTCCCGCGGGGACGGGGGGGGGCGGGAGGAGGAGACCGGCCCCCTTCCGGAGGAGGCACGTCTAGAGCTTCCGGATCTCCGGTTCCCCGGTCCGCGGCCCCGCCGGTCCGAAGATCCCCCGGTCCGGAGATCTGCCGGCCCGCGGCTTCCCCGATACCGAAGATCCCAGGCATTTCCCCGAACCGCCCGATCTTCCGCCGGACCTTCCGGCGAGCGCTTCTCGTCCGGCTTCGGCCCTCCGGGTTTTCCGGGTTTTCCGGGTCTCCCGGCCCTGACGTTTCCGGGTTTTCCGGGTTTTCCGGTTTTGTCCGTTTCGTTTCGGGCTTAGGGTTTTCCGTCTTCCGCGCACGGGCTTTCAGCCTTTCTGAGCCCCGTTTTCGTTTTCGTTTTCGGATTTCGTTTTTCGGGCTTTCCATCCTTCGTTTCCTGCACTGACTTCGTTTTCTGCACTGAATTTTTCCGGAGCCGTATGCGCTGAATCTTCGGATCTGCAATGAGGGATTTCTTCCGGCTCTCTCCGGCGCTTTGCCGGTCTGCTTCCGGCCTTTGTCCTCACGGACTTCCCGTTTTCCGGATTTCATTCATTCCGGTCCCGGCCCTGCTGTTTTCCGGAGACGGCATCCGGGACTCGCCGCCCGCTCCATGCGGGCGCCGCGGTGGGCACTTTTCCGAAACGGGCTCCCGTCCCGCGCGCCGGGCTTCCCGGTCGCGAGGATCCCGTGTGCCCCGAATCGCCGGGGACGCCGCGCATGCGCTTTCCCCGGCGCCGAATTCCGTCCGGGACCCGCGCCGCCGGGGCTTCGGGGCGGATTCGCGTCGGCAGCGGCGGGAAAGGCGCGACGGCGTTTTCTTCATGGCCGCGAACCGCAACAGCGCACTGACGCTTGAATGTCTGCGGCCGTTTCGGTACAGTGAGGTGTCCGGTCATCAGTTCCGGGGCCTTCCGTTTCTGAACCGTTCTGCGCCCGCACGTTCCGTTTTCGGATCTTCATGTCCCGGCTCTTCGTTTCGCTGACCGTTCATCAGGTTTTTTGACGGTTTTTGCCGGCCGCACGTTCCGTTTTCCCTTTCTTTCCCGTTCGGCCTTCCGTTCCGCCGATTATTGTTCCGTCCAGTTTCAGTTTGGAATCGTTTTCCCGGTCCCGTCCCAGTCCCGTTTCTGTCCTGACCAAGAGCTGTACAGCTCCCGTACGAGTTCCGAACCGTTTCCACGTCGCGCGCGCGGCCCGTGTTCACGGGCGCGGGCGGGGCGGAGGGGGCCCCCGGAGGCACATGGAAACCGAATCCCAGCCGCTGTTGTTCCGCGAGATCATGGAGCAGCCCAGGGTGCTGGCCAACACGCTGGCGCAGTACGTCGGGCCCGGCTACTGCCTGAAGATGACGCGACCGCCCCTGGACGACGCGGGCATAGCCAGGATCTCCAAGATCTATCTCACAGCCTGCGGCACGAGCTTCCACGCGGCCCTGAGCGCCAGGTACCTGCTGGAGGAGCTGGCCGAGATCCCCACCGTGGTGGAGCAGGCATCGGAGAGCGGCCAGCACCAGCTGCTGGTCGACGCGGGCACCCTGGCCGTGGCGGTCTCCCAGTCCGGCAGGAGCAGGGAGACCCTCGAGGCCCTGACGCGCGCCCGGCGCAAGGGGGCCGCGACGCTCGCGCTCGTGAACGACGGCGACTCGCCGCTGGCGAAGGCTGCGGACGGGTGCGTCACCACGCTGGCCGGGAGGGTGACCCCGCACTCGTCCACGAAGGCGTTCACCTCCCAGTCCCTGGTGCTGGGCCTGATGGCGTTCAGGATTGCCAGGGCGAGGGGGCTCCTGAAGGACACCTTCCAGGAGGAGATCCAGCCTTTCGGGAGGATAGCCGAGACCGTGCGCGGGGCGCTGGTCAAGTGCCTGGACCAGGTGGACCCGGCGGCGAGGCTTCTTTCGGCACACAGCCACCTGTTCATCCTGGCCAAGGGCAGCCTCCTGCCTATGGTCTACGAGGGTGCCCTGAAGTTCAAGGAGATAGCCCGCTTCCACGCCGAGGGCTACTCGGCGGGGGAGTTCGGGCACGGTCCCCTGGCGCTCGTCGGCCCCGAGACTCCCGTGGCGCTCATGGCCTTCAGCGACCACCACAACGGGCACGGGTCCTTCACCGCGCTGGCCAGGGAGCTGACCGGACGGGGAGCTCCGCTAATAGTCTTCGCCGAGGACGGTCCCCGCAAGGATCCGGAGCTTCTAAAGACGGCGGATTGTGCTATACTCCTCCCGCCCGCCCCACCGCGCCTGAGACCCCTTGCGGCACTGGCGCCCCTCCAGCTCCTGGCCTGCGCCCTGGGCTGCCTGAGGGGCCTGGACGTGGACCGGCCCGGCGGCCTCCTGGAGGGGGCCCGCCTGCCGGACTTCCCCGGCGACGCGGACGGGGGGCTCCCCGAGGCCGTGACGGATCCGGGGCTCCAGGCGGCGCGCGGGCTGGACGGCTAGCCCGCGGGCCCGGGAGCGCGCCGGACGGGGCGGCGGGGCGCGGGCGGCCCCCCCCGTAGGGGCGGCCAACCCTTCCCGGCGCAGACGAGCGAGGACTTCTTGCGGGTACTCTCGGGCATCCAGCCTTCGGGCAGGCTCCACATAGGAAACTACTTCGGCATGATGAGGTCCATGATAGGCTGGCAGGAGAGAAGCGATCTCTTCTGCTTCGTCGTGAACCTGCATGCGCTCACCTCCCTCACCGACGGGAAGACTTTGGCCGCCAACACACTGGAGGCCGCCCGCGACTTCATGGCCCTGGGACTCGATCCCGAGAGGGCGACCTTCTGGGTGCAGGGGGACGTGGCCGAGCACTGCGAGCTCACCTGGATCCTCCACAACCACACCTCCATGGGCCTGCTTGAGCGGAGCCACTCTTACAAGGACAAGGCCGCCCGCCGCGAGACCCCCCACCACGGGCTCTTCTCCTATCCCGTCCTGATGGCGGCGGACATCCTCCTCTACCAGGCGGATCTGGTGCCGGTCGGGAAGGACCAGAAGCAGCACCTGGAGATCACCCGCGACATAGCGGGAACCTTCAACAACGTCTACGGCAAGGTCTTCACCCTGCCGGCGGCGGTGATAGACCCCATGCTCGCGACCGTGCCCGGCACGGACGGCCAGAAGATGAGCAAGAGCTACGGGAACGCCATAGACATCTTCACCGACAAGCCGGCGCTGAAGAAGCGCGTGATGTCCATCGTGACGGACGCCCGCGCCGTCGAGGACGTGAAGGATCCGGACAGCTGCAACCTGTTCGCCATATACAGCCTGTTCCTGGACGGGGACGGCGGGCTGGAGCTCCGCGACCGCTACCTGAAGCCAGGCCTGAAGTACGGCGAGGTGAAAAAGGAGCTTGTGGAGAAGATCTGGGACTTCTTCGCCCCGTACCGTGAGAAGCGCGAGGAGCTGATGTCCCGCGAGAGCTACGTGCGCGACGTGCTGGCTGAGGGAGCCGGGAAGGCCCGCGCCGTAGCCTCCGTCACGATGGAGATGGTGCGCGAGAGAACCGGGCTCAAGTACTGACGCGGCCTGGGATGCCTTTGCCCGTGCCCTGCAGGCCGTTCCGCCCGGGCAGCTCGGGCGCGTCCTGCTTGCGGATCGCTGCCGGTTCCCCGCGAAAGCGGATCGCTTCCGGCTCCCCGCGAAAGCGGATCGCTGCCGGCTTGCCGCGAATGCGGAACGCGCCCGCGAGGATGAGCGGCGGGGGCGGTGAGACACAGGGCTTGAACGTTCAGGCAGTATCGAGGTTCGCGAGAATTTTATTTCCTTATTGCGTGAGCCGCGGCAAAAATTATTTTCTTCCACGGGAAGAGGGTTCCGCATGTGTGCCGGTGCCCGCAGTGGTTCCGGACCCTTGCGGCTCTGCGCGGCCCGCCGAGATTTCGCGCGGCCTCAGGAGGTTCCGGCGCACTCCTGCTGGCGCTCCCGTATCATCTTTCTCGAAAAACTCCGCATCCACGAACCGATGCCGATTCGCTGACCGTGTCCAGCTCCGGCGTTGGCTCGGCATCGGCTTTTCGGCAGGGCACCGTGCCTGTTCCTGACGTTTTAGGGAATCGTCCGGGGAGCGGCTTCGGGGCCCTTACGGCAACGTGCGGGGGAGCTTTCGCGCGGCAGAGTGCCGGGTCCGTGAGACCGGACGCTTCTGGCACCTGTGTCGGGAAGCCCTGCCTGCGCTGCGGTGATTTTAGCGGCGATGCCCTGCGGGCGGGGCGCCGCGCGGCATACAGCGGTCCGGCGAACGGAGCTGGAGTTGCGTGACGGCCGGAATTCGGTTTAAAATGGCCGGGTTCGAGAACCAGACGGCCCGCGCCCCGGAGCCTTCCTGCGGGGACGCCGCGCCGCGGCGGAGCCGCGCGGGCGCCGCGCGGCGGGCAGACACGGCCCGGCGGAAATCCCGGGCCTCCAGGACGCGATAAATGGAGAAGTTATACAGGCCATCCGGAAAGGTCCCCGGGACATCTGTCCTGATAGTCCTGGCCGCCGCCGCCGCTGGCGGGGCGCTGGCGCCGCTGTACGCCGCGGCCTCCCTGTACGTACCTCTCATCTACGTGAACATAGTGCCGTTGGTCGCGCTGTACGGCTGGCTCACGGGCAAGGCCGCTGGATTGGCGGCCAGGGCGACGGTGACGCTGAATCCACGGGCGGCGGGCCTTCTCGCGCTCCCGGGTGCGCTTGCGGGATTCGCCCTCTCGTGGGCCGCGTGGATGGGGCTCCTGCATATGTTCGGACACGGACACGTGAGGTTCCCCGGAGCCGGCGCGATTCTCGGATACCTGTCCAGCCCGGGCGGGTGGGCCTCGCTCCTGGCGGAGCCGGGGGCTTTCCTGGACTCCGTAAGGGAGGTGTACGAGACGGGCCTCTGGACGATAGGCTCCCGCTCGTCATGCGGCTCCGAGCTCAAGGGCTTCCATCTCCTGGCGGTCTGGACTGCCGAGCTCGCGATATATCTCGCCTTCGCCGCCGGTGCCGCCGCGAACGCTGCCCGGACCCCCTACTCGCCCGAGGCCGGGGCCTTCCTCCGCGCGGAAAGGCAGCTCCCCCTGGGCGTCGCCACTCCCGAGGAACCGGGCCAGACCCTCCAGGTGTACGGGGCGATGAGCATCGGGAATTTGGAGCATCTCTTCTCCGCGCCGAAGACGGCGCCCGGGGATCTCGGCTTTTACGTGACGCTTCACAGCCACCGGGGATCGCCGTGGGGGACCGCGGACGTGGTCTGCAAAGTCATGGTGGGAAAGAAGAAGGAGATAAGGCCCATAGTGAACGGCGCCATACTCGCCGCCCCGGAGATGGAGCTGATAAGGGCTCGCCTGAGCCAGTAGCCCCCACGTTGCCCCGCGAGCCGGATCGGGAAGCGCCGGGACGACGGTGCCGCGGTATGCGCCGCGTTCCGCCGCGCGTCTTGCGGGCGGCGCCCGAGGGGGCCGCCGGCGCGAGCGTGCGCTGAGGTGAACAAACGGACGCGCAGCATCCTTTTGCATCATGGGACTGCCGTTTCTTTTTCGGAGATGCGCCCCGTGGGCAGTCGGTCCCCCATTCGTGTCCGCGATGCCTTTTCCGCGTCCCGGCAACCGCGAAACGCGAGGGGAGATTCCCCGCAGGCTTTAAGTGTGTCCCGCAGTTTATCCCTTCATGCCGCCTGCACGGCTCCTCGGCGGGTGCGCCGCGCCGCCCGCCCCATGGGATAAGGAAGCGCCCGCTTCGGTCCCTGCCGCGTCCCGATGCCCCGCGGAAGCGCCTGCTGATCCTCAGCCGCCGACGGGAGCGCCGCCGGTCGGGAAAGCTGTGCCGGACGCCCCCTGGCGTCCTGCGGCAGGCACCGGCGGAAGATCCGACGCATGCCCATGCCCATGCCAATGCCAATGCCAATGCCTCAATGCCCATGTCAATGCCCATGAGCAGGCGCTCGCGGGGAGAGCAGGCATCGCGGACGTGCCGGCACGGGGGCTGAAGCCGGAGACCCCCAGGGCGGGCACTGGCGGCGGCGCGTAAGGAAGCCTGCGGGAGCGGAAGTTGCGCCGTTTATCGCTTTCGGCTAGAATGCCGGTGTCCACAGAAATGCCCACCGGTTCCCGGGTCCGTCCGGATGCCGGGAACCCGTTGCGTCCGGAGGTCAGCGGCCGGACGGAGCGCTTGGCCCCCGAACAGGCCGAGCGGCGGAGTGCCGCTGGATGCAGATCCGGTTCCAGTTCCGGACGCCACAGGTAGTGATCAGATGGCTAATTTCTACAAGCCTTCCGGGAACGTCCCGGGCAGCTCCCCGCTCATCATTCTGGCCGCCCTGGTGGCGGGTGCCGTTCTCGCGCCGCTGTACGCTGCAGTCTCCCTTTACGTGCCCTACATCTACGCGAACATCGTCCTGGTCTTTTTCTACGGCGGGGCGGTGGGGCTGGCCGGGGGCGCGGTCGCCAAAGGAACCCTGACCCTGAACCCGCCGGTGGCCGGGCTGTTCTCGGTTATCGGGGGACTTGCGGGTTTCGCGGTGTCCTGGACAGTATGGTTAGCCCTCGTGATTAATTTCAACGGGGCCGCCTTCCCCGGATTCAGGGAGGTGCTGGACTTCCTGTGCGCTCCGGGGGAGTGGGGCCTTCTCCTGACCGAGCCGGGCGTTATGGTGGATATTGCCAAACATATAAACGGGACGGGCCTCTGGTCGATAGGCAAGAGCTCCCGGAGCACCGTGAGCGGGCTCCCTCTCCTGGGCGTCTGGATAGGGGAGGTGGCGATCTTCGTCGTGGCTGCGGCCACAGTGGCCGCAGCCTCGGCCCGCTCCCCCTACTCCGCCGAGGCGCGGGCCTTCCTCCGCAGCGAAGGACAGCTCCCCAGGGGCGCCGTCGGCCCCGAGGATCCGTCCCAGCTGTCCATGGTGACCGCCGGGCTTGCCCAGGGCGATCTGGGCTACCTCTGCTCTCCGGAAACGGGCCTGGCCGAGAAGGGCGATACCGGATTCTTCGTGAATTTCCGCAGCCACGCGGGATCCCCCTGGGGAACGGCCTCCGTCGTCTGGAACCTGAAGAAGGGAAAGAAGACGGAGACCGCAAAGGTTGTAGATAACGTCATAGTGACCTCCCAGACCATGCAGGCGATAAGGCAGCGCCTTGGATAGCGGCCGGGCGGCCCGGGCCGCGGGAGCCCCTTCCGGCACCGCTTCGGCACGCCGGACGCGAGTTCACCGCCTGCCCCCCCCGACCCGCCGGACCGCCGGACCCTGCGGCCCGACGGGACAGCGCGCCGGTACGCCCCGTGGCCAGTGCCGGGCATCGGCCCTCACTGGTCAAGGGACCGGGGACGGCGCCCGCGGGCGGACGGCTCCTGGAGGGGGGTCCCCGGCGGCGCGCGGCGCCGGGCGGAGTGTTCCCGGAGGACGTCCGGCATGGGCGGGCGGAAAAGCGCCGGCTCCTCCCCGCGGCGGGCCGCGGGGGCCCGGCCGTGCCGAATAGATGGGCGCCTTCTACACATCCCCCGGAAACGTTACGGGCCGCTCGGTTTTCATAGCCCTCTGCTCCGCGGGGGCGGCCTCCGCCCTGGCGCCCCTGTACGCGGCCTGCACCCTTTACGCGCACTGGATCACGGCGAGCGCCGCCCTCCTCCTCTGCTACGGTACGGCGACCGGACTGGCCGCCGGGGCGGCCGCGAGGGCCACCAGGACCCTCAGCCCGGGAGCGGCGTCCGCGCTCGCGCTCCTGGGCGGCTGGACCGGGTTCGCGCTGTCATGGGCCGTGTGGGCCGGGCTGGTGGCCGAGTTCGGCGGCGCGGGGTTCCCGGGCTTCCGCGAGATCTCGGCGTTTCTCGCGTCTCCCCGGCGCTGGGCGGCCCTCATGTCCGATCCGCCAGCGCTGTTCGGCATCGCGGGGGAGCTGTACGGGCGCGGGCTCTGGAAGCTCTCGGGCTCCTCCCTCACGATTAACGGGATCCCCTGCCTCGTTCTGTGGGCCGGCGAGTTCCTGGTCTTCTCCCTGTG
Source organism: Deltaproteobacteria bacterium (assembly GCA_031264045.1). Classification (GTDB taxonomy): domain Bacteria; phylum Desulfobacterota; class Desulfarculia; order Adiutricales; family Adiutricaceae; genus JAIRZX01. The sequence goes on along the minus strand of JAISEQ010000013.1, from coordinate 7,609 downwards.
CGTCGCCCGGTGGGCGATCCGTTCCGCCCGCGTCCCCTACTCGTTCGAGGCGGGGGCGTACCTCCGCGAGGAGGCGCCGCTCCCCCGGGGAGCCGCCCTGCCCGGGGATCCCGCGCTGCTCGGACGGGTGACGGGGGCGATGCGGGCAGGCGATCTTGGCTATCTGGCGGTCGCTTCCCCCGCCGCTCCTGGGGAGCCCGGGCTCCATGTGGCTTTCCGAAGCCATCCGCTTTCCCCGTGGGGGACGGCCTCGGTCAGCCTTGTCGGGAGGGGGGGGCGGCTCGGGCGCTCCCGGGAGCTGGTCCGGAACGTCCTCCTGTCCGGCCGGGCGATGGACATCGTGAGGTGCCGCATGGGCTGATCTCCGGGGCGGCGCGGCATCGGCGGGAGCGGGCGCCGCACGGTCAGGCGCGGGCTTTTCCACGGGGCCCGTATCCCGCGCGGCATTTCCCCGGAACTTGCGGCAGTCGGGCTTTCCGGGCTAGAATGGCCGGATTCGGGTTCGGGCCGGCCTCCTGCGGCGCGGCACGTCCGGCGTTCCCCGGCAACCTGTCCTCCCCCCATTCCCGTCCGCCTGCCCAGACGCGTCCAGCGCCGCCGGACGGCGGACCGCAGGCGCGTCCCATGCTTGGCTTCTACTGCCCCAACGGCAGGCGGTCGTGGTTCTCGATATCCATACCCCTCGCGGCGGCGGCCGCGTCGGGGCTTCTGGCGCCCGCGTACGCGGCCGCGTCGCTCTACATGCCTAACGTTTTCGCGAACCTTCCCCTTCTCGCCTGCTACGGGGCGCTGACCGGCCTGGCCGCGGGCGCGGCTGCGAGGTTCACGAGGACGCTGAATCCCCAGCTCGCGGGTTTTCTCGCTGTGCTGGGGGGACTGGCGGGGTTCCTCCTGTCCTGGAGCGCCTGGGTCTCGCTCGTGGACCGCTTCGGCGGGGCGGACTTCCCCGGTGCGGACAGGGTGGCCGACTTCCTCTCCATACCCCAGTTCTGGATCTGGATCTTCGAGAGGCCCCTCGAGTTCTTCGAGCGGGCGCGCGCCATAAACGGGTCCGGTACGTGGGGGCTGTGGTTCCTGAGCGGCCCGGTGAAAGGCATCCCCCTCCTGCTCGTGTGGGTCGCGGAGTGCCTCATCTTCTTCTGGCTGGCCGCGGAAATCGCGGCCAGGGCCGCCTGGGCGCCATACTCCTTCGAGGCGGAGGCCTACCTGAGGGGGGAGCCCAGGCTGCGCAGGGGCGTGGCGGCGCCGGCGGACGTGATGCAGCTCGCCCGGGTGATGACGGGGCTGGCTTCCGGAGATCTCACCTACCTCCACGTCTCGCCCGTCGCGGGGCAGGGGGAACCGGGGTTCTACGTGAAGTTCTCCTCCCACGAACGAAGCCCCTGGGGCACGGCGGACGTGACCTTCTGCGAGCGGAAGGGCGGCAGGAGCACGAGCTCGCGCGTGACCAGAGGCGCCATCGTCCAGAACGAGGCGATGAGGTCGCTTAAGGCGCGGCTGGCCTAGCGGCCGCGCGGGCCCGCAGGGAGAGGTGAACCTGAAGGCGGGGGCCCGACTTGGGCGCCTTCCCCCGGAACTCCCCCGATGTCGGCCGCACGGCGGCGGCCTCTTCACGGGCCTGCCGATTTCACGGATCGTATGCCCTGCAGGCAAACATGCCTGTTCCTTGGGTTTGGCGGCAAAATCCGGTTCAGATTAGCCGCAGGCGTCGCGCCGCGCGTCGGACCTTGCGCTGTACGGCATGCGTCGCGCCGCGCTTCGGGCATCGCGCTTTAGGGCAGACCCCGCGATATGGCGAAGGCACGGTGAGGCACCGGGTCTCCAGGGCCGAACGGCGCTGGGCGGCGCGGCCGGCCCGATGTCGTCCCGAGCCGCGGCGCCTCGGACGGGAACCGAACGGCGCGGGGCCCGCGGGATACCGCCCGCCGATCCAAAGCTGCCGGCCGCGGTCCCGGACGGGACGGCAGTCTTCCCTTCAGCCCCTCCAGTCCTGCTTGCCAGCGGCCTTGAGCCTTTCCCTGTTGGCCAGCTCCCCGTCCCCCCGGACGAGGGCACCGGAGGCCCCCAGGGGCTCGCGCCGCCTGAGTTCGGCCACGCACTCCGGCAGGACGTCCAGGACGTGCTCCACCTCCTCGTCCGTGTTGTACACTGACAGTGTCAGCCTCAGGGAGGCGAAGGGCTCCCAGCCGTAGCCCAGGGCCTGGAGCACGTGGTCCGCCTCCTTGGACGCGACGGTGCAGGCCGACCCGGAACTCGCGCAGACGCCGCGCTCGTTAAGCATGGTTATGAGAAGCGCGCTGTGCCTTATCCCCTCCACCACGAACGACGCGTGGCCGGGGAGCCTCCGACGCGGATCGCCCGTCAGGAGGACGCCCGGAATCTTCAGTGCCCCTTCTATGATCCGGTCGCGCATGGATCTCAGCCGCGCCGAGTCGGCATCCATGCCGCGGACTGCCGCGGCGAGCGCGGCGGCCATGCCGCAGGCCCCGTGGACGTTCTCGGTGCCGGACCGGCCGCCCCTCTCCTGGCCCCCTCCCAGAACCAGCGGGTCGGGGCGGCGGGGGACCTTGCAGAACAGCGCGCCCGTCCCCTTGGGGCCGTGGAACTTGTGCGAGGAGACGCTCACCATGTCCGCGTCCCAGTCCCGCACGTTAAGGGGCATGTGGCCCGCCGCCTGCACCGCGTCCGTGTGGAAGAGGACCCTCCGCCTCCTGCAGACCCCGGCCAGCGCCTTCACGTCCTGGACGGTGCCCACGACGTTGTTGGCCGCCATCACGGAGACGAGCGCCGTGTCGGGGCGGATGGCCGCCTCAAGCGCGTCAGGGGACACCGCGCCGGTCCTGTCCGTCGGGAGCACCGTCACCTCCCAGCCCCTCCGCTCGAGCCTCTGGAGGGGTTTCAGCACCGCGCTGTGCTCCACGGCGGAGGTTATCATGTGAAACTTTCCCCGGCCTCCCGCGCCTCCGGGGGCCGGCCCGGCCGTTTCCCCCCGGCCTCCGAGGCAGGACCGCAGGGCCGCCGCCTCCGCCGCGTCGGCCGCCCCGGCAATGGCCCAGTTGTCGCTCTCCGTGCCGCCGGAGGTGAAGAAGATTTCGCTTTTGAGGGCGCCCAGGGAAGCGGCTACGGAAGCCCTGGCGTCTTCCAGGGCCTTGAAGGCGGCCCGGCCCATGTCGTAAAGCGCCGAAGGGTTGCCGTAGGACTCCCGGAACAGGGGGAGCATCGCGGCCAGGGCCTCGTCGGAGACCATGGTGGTGGCTGAGTTGTCCATGTAGACGGCTTTGCGCATCGGTTCACCGGGGGAGGGCGGGCAGGGGGTGGGCGGGCAGCGGGGGGGAGCCGGCCCCCGCCCCGCCGGGGAGGGCCCGGGGGGCGGGCGCGGCCGGGGGCGGACGCGGGCCGGATCGGCCGACCCTGAACCCCGGCCGGAGGGAAGCCTGCCGGGGACGCTTCCGGAACCGGATTCTCGCATCTTTGGATGTGGCTGTCAAAGCGGTCGGTGAGTCCCCCGTCCGGAACCCGTCCTCCGGGCCTCCGCGGGCCGGTTCCGGCCCGATCGGGTAATTCGGGCCCGCCGGCGGGCTGAAGTTACTCGGTCGGCTTGCCCGGTACCAGGGCCTTACGGGCGTCCGGAGACGTGGGGAACGGCGCGTTTCGCGTCTGAAACTCGAGCCGGACCGGCACTTCGTGCGACGCGAGGCTTTGCCGGGGACTTCGGGTCACGGTTCTGGCGCCGGTTTTGCTCGGCTTCATGTCGCCGCGCCGGAACACGGGGCGGTCCCTAGACGGCGTGCGACGCCGCCGGCCCGCGAGCCGCAAGGAGGCCCCAGATGACAAAGCGTTCAAGGAACACCGGAAGCAAGCTCACAGTTTTTGCCGCGGCAGCCGCCGCAGTCCTGATCGCCTGCGGCCTCTCCGGCAGGGCTGAGGCCCAGACTGGCTTCTTCGTGAACTCGCCCGACGGAAACTCGGGCATCAGCGTGGACGTGGGCGAACTCTTCGGGGCCATCGCCAACCGGGGCGAGAGCTCCGGCGGAGACACCTACTACAGCTCCACCACCATCATCAACCGCGGCTCCGGCGACGGCTACCAGGCGCCCGAGCCGCGCCGCAGCCGCGACAGCCGCTACCGCGACCACCGCCGCCCCGGCAAGCATCGCGGGCCCGGCTTGCGCGGTAACCACATGCACGGCCACGGCGGTCCCGGCCCGAAGCGCCACCACGACCGGTAGACCGATCCCGCAAACCTCTCCGCGCTGACCGCCGGTTCCTTCCGTGGGGAGGCCCGGCGGTTCGCGTTTCCGGCCCCGGCAGGCCGTCGGCCCGGAAAGGCCCGCGCTTTCGCGCCGGAGCGAAAATCCTCGGGGGAATTCATGCCCCGGACGCCGGTCTTCGCCAGTTCCGGTTCCCAGTCCTGGACGCGGGAGGCGCGGATCCGCCGGATCCCGTCCGTATGGGGAGCTGGAGACGGCTTAGTATCCGCAAAATTTCGTGAAATCATTGAGGCTTGAAATTTTTCCGGCGGAAGGTCTAATTTCACGGGAGTATCGGTATTCCGACCGAGTTATGTTTAAAGTAAAATCTGTTGCCGGAGAGCCGATTTGTCTTTGGGACCCGCCTGTTCCGACAGTTGACGGCCAGGCCGTCCTCCGGTCATGAATCCCCTGCCGATCGGTACGGTTCCGTCATGATCCCGACGGCAGTCCGGACGGAGCTGCCGTCGGTACAGCCGGAATGATCCTCCATCTGGACGATCTTCACAGAGTTCGGGCGGACTTGCCTGGAGGCCAGGAAATCCGAGAAAATTTCTGCCCGACGTGCCGCAGCAGGCCTGCGGACGCACGGAGCCCGAGGGCCCTCTCAGCCGCGCGAGAGACGGGGCCCCCCGATCCGGAGGGCGCCTGCGGAGGGCTCGCCGTGTCCCAGAACATAAGATGTGCGATAATGTCATGGAGGGCTTCAAGCAACAGGGGAGGGAACGATTCTGATGCGCGGCCGGGGCCGCGGGTTCCCCCCGGAAGGTCCCCTTACGACAACGCCGGCCAACGGCGGAAAAGGATGAAACATCGCGGCCTTCCTTCATGGGGAAACTGCATGGAAACGGCTTTCCGGAACGAGCGTGTCCGGAAGCGGATGCCGGACGCGGGTGACTTGAACGTCATTCCCCGATGCCGCCGGTCCGGGGATCGGGACGTCGCAGTGAGGCCGGAAACGTTCCTGCGGGACGATGGCCATGATCTTTCTCCCGATGTCCAGATCGCTTTAAATATTGTCGGCAGTTATCTGAAATTTCACTGTCAGGACTGCGATGTCAAAATTTATTTGTCTTAGAAAGATCCGGACGCTTCTCCTTAATGTCGTTTCGGAGTAATAGCGGGGGACAGGCATGACGGTGAACATGCCTTGTCATTTTCTTTGAGAATACCGTTCAGGAAATCCGGTATCTGCAGTTGTCCGGACGGCGGATGTTCTGGAGCGTATGCCTGATGGATTTCCGCCGGACATGGGAGGAACGGGTGACGATGCGGAGAAACGGCGGCGGCTTCGCCCCCCGGACTGGAACCATACCTGAAGCGTGACCATACGCGAAGCGTGACGCCACGGTCGGTTCTCAAAATTCTGGCATCTCCCTTTCTGGCGTACGGAAGTTCAAAGCACTTTCTCCGGGGCCGACTGGCTTCATGGCAGTCACGGCGTGGTGCCCATATGCTCACAGGCCATGGTTCAGACAGGAATCTCCGTCCGGTCCGCCGAGACAGCTCAGGCGACGGCATCTGCCCGGTCGGCATCGGGGATTTCAAATCAGATATGTACAGCGATGGCCCCTGCTGCTTCGCCTCCTGCGGTCGCACCTTCTTAAAATCCGTCAGCTACCGTCCCGGTTCCTCCCCGGCGCGGTGTCCGCCTGGCGTAGGTCCAGGAAGGTCCCGTCAGGCGGGCACTCATCGAAGGCGGTGCTGCGGCGCTTCCCGTCTTTTCCGGATGAGCGGCGGCCGCTGCCCGCTGGTCCTTGGGGCTGTGCCTGTCCCTGTTCCGAACAGGGCGGTGCCGGACCCGGCATAGGCGGAACCGGTCTCGATTCCGAAATGTGCGGCCCGGCGGGAAACACCATGTCCGTGCCACTGGAGGAAGCCCCGTGCGCCGTGCCACTGGAGGAAGCACCATGTCCGTGACCCTGGGGGAAGCCCCGTGAACCGTGCCACTGGGGAAGCCCCGTATATTTTGCCCCTGTGGGAAGAACCATCCACCGGGCACGGATGGGAGGTCCATGTCCAGACCCCGGCAGGGGCGCGTGCGGAGTTCGGAACCGTTGCCGCCTGTTCCGAAAGGATACGCCGGTCATCTGGCGGCCCTTCATACCCTCCCAGCAAGGAAAGGCCGGAAGCGCCCCTTCTGGAATGAAGCGGGAAGCCGCAGATGGACCAGTTGCGGTCGCGGCAAGGTATTCTCCGGGACTCCCGGTTATACTCTCTCCTACACTCCCTCCAGGATCTGTGTTATGATGTCATCCTGCCGGAAGGAGGATGCAGATAAAGGCCGGGAATTCCATGAACACCGCGCATGGCTTCCGGACAAGGACTGCGGGTTCAGGACAGTCTGCTGACGGCAGGGGATCCGATCCGGGAGCAGCCTCGGCTCGCCGGACCCGATATGATGCCAGCCTTCCGGGCCGGAACCGTCCGGTCCGCTGACGTGCCCGTATCCTGCGTCGGCCGATGGAGGGACCCGACGACAGTTGGACGTGCGTGGCCGTTCTGTTGTAAGCTTTCGTCAGTCACCCGCTTCCGCAATCCTTCTTCGTGCCGGCCCGGCTCCCGACGCTCCGCTCCGCGTCCGCCGCCGGGCCTGCTCGGATCGCCGACACCGGCCCCGGATACGGGGTCGGCCTTGAGAAACGTCTGGTTTGGGCGCCGCGAGGCGCAGGGCAAAGGGGGCCCTTCATGAAGAGAACCGCACGCGTCAAGACATGGAGCAAGGCGGCGCTGCCTGCGTCGCTGCTGGCAGCGGCCGTTCTGGCCATGGCGGGTCTCGCGGACCCGCTGGAGGCCGCTCCGAGGAAGAAGACATCGGGAGCTGCCCAGAGCGGCGGCGCGAACGGCGCGCCCGTCCAGCCCGACAGCGCCGCGCCGTGGCCAGCGACCCCGGGGGATCCGTCCATGTCGACTTCCGGCGACATCGGGGCCCCCGCCAGAGGCGGCGGAGGCCCCGCTCCCGGCCAGGCCCAGCCCGCCCAGGACTTCCCCGGCGGCCCGGCCCAGCCGTCGTCCTTCCCGGAGCCCTCCGATCCGTCTTCCGGGGCCATAGGCGGTGCCGCCAAAGGAGGGGGAGGCGGGGCTCCCGCCAGGCAGGCCGGCTCAGGCCGTCGAGGTCGGCAGCAGCAGCCCCAGCAGCAGCCGCCGCAGATGCAGCAGCTGCCTGCGGCGTCCGGACCGTCTCCCGGAGCCATCGGGGCACCCGCGAAAGGCGGGGGAGGCCCCGCTCCCGGCCAGGGGTTCCCCGGAGGACAGGGGCAGGCCCCGCCCCCGGCGGCTCCCCCCATGCAGTCTTCAGGAGCTTACGGGGGACCCGCCCAGGGAGCGGGCGGCGGGATCTACTCCGGCATGCCCTGCAA
>JAISEQ010000011.1 GCA_031264045.1 Deltaproteobacteria bacterium | reverse complement strand
GTCAGGATCGACGGCGTTTCCGGAACCTGCGGGGGCGGGGGCTTCCGGCCGGACGTCAGGATCGCCGGCGTTTCCGGAACCTGCGGGGGCGGCGGCTTCCGGCCGGACGGGGGATCCGCGCGTCTCCCCTTCCTCCCGGCCGTCTGTCCCGCCCGTGTCCTCCTGGCCCGTTCCTTCAAAGGTCCCGGCGGGGACGTCTTCGTGCCGGACGGCTGGGGGAGGAAGATTTTCGGGGGCCGCATTTCCCTTCCCGTCTTTGGCGGCCGCCGGGGTCTCGGGGGTGTCGGGCGCCGCGGGCCCCTCCGCGGCATCCGGCGTTTCCGGTGCGGCAGGCGACCGGCCGTCTTCCGTCTCTTCCGCGCTCGCCGTCTCTTCCGCGCCCGCCGCTTCTGCCGGATGCCCGGCGTCCTCAACGGGAGCGGGGCCGCGCGCCTCCGCCGCGGCTTCCGTGCCGGGAAAGCCGAAGGCTATCGACAGGCCCTCGGCCTTTCCGGATTTCCCCGATCTGAGGGACGCGCCGGAAGCGGCCGACATGGAGAGGGGCCCCGAAAGCGTCAGGCGGTCGAGCGCGAGCGCGAAGCCCGGCTCGTCCACGGCAAGCCCGGAAACGACCGTCTCCGGGGACGTGAGGAGCCCGGACAGGCTCCCGTCCGCCGGGGGGGGATGCCGGGGCCGCAGAAGCCCGGGGGCCTTCATCGCGAGGGTGTCGAATTTCGCGAAAGGCCGCTCCCACCCTTCCCGGTAGAGCCTGAACCCGGCGATGTCCACCCCGCTCGCGGCCAGGCCGCCCGCCTGCCCGGGAACCGGGGCGGGAAGCTGGCCCCGGGGGCGGCCGAGGGAGGCGCGGGCGATCGTGAGGCTCCCCATCTCGATCCTGTATAGGTTCCCCCCGCGCCGGACGGGGAGTTTCGCGTCGTGGAGCTCGAGGCTGCCGAAGAGCTCGGTCCCGTCCGCCTCCGCCGTGAAGCCGCCTTCGGCGAGCGCGTTCAGCGCCATGGGAAGCGGGGGCGCCTTTATGACGAGACGTCCGGCTTCCAGCCTGGCTCCGTCCGCGGTTCCCGCCTCCCCCTCCCGGCCTCCCCGGGGGAGGAGCCACACGGGAAGCTCGAAGGTGACGGACTCCGCCGTGAAAGCCCTCCCCTCCAGCTCGAAGGACATCGCCCCGGCGGTCCATCCGCCCTGCCCGAAGGCCGCGTCCAGGGCCGCGGCGACCGATCGGAGGCCCTCGTCGCGCATTCTGGCCCGGACTGCCAGGGTGGCGCCCGCGGCGAGCGCTATGACGACGGCCAGGGTGACCGCGGCGGTCTTCAGCAGTCTGTGCGGGGACATAGGCTTTCGGGCACGCGCGCCGGGTCGGCGGCATGCGGCGGTGCGCTTCCCGGGCCGGCCCCGGACGGCCCGGGGCGGCACGGAAATCCGGATGCCGCTTGTCTGCGGCCGGGACGGGAGCAACGGCAATTATATTCGCGAAACCTGCCGGATGCAAAGAAACGCGGGAAAAGGGGAAAACCGGTCCGGCTTGACGCGCCGGCCCCTGAAGGCGTTCCGGCGCCCGGGGCGGGGGCGCCCGGACGTGTCCGCGGAGGAGCGCCCGCGTCCCGCGCGCCGGTCCCGGCCCCCGCGAATCCTGCCGGCGGAATGGCAGGACCGCTACTCCGCCCTCTTTCCCGGGGGATCTCCGGGAACCGTCCTGCAGCGGGGGCACGTGTCGCCGTCCGGATGGTTCGGGCAGACCCAGAACTCCTTCCTGCCGACAAGGACCCTCTCGCAGGGGGTCCGGCCGTCCTCGCGGCACAGGGGAGGAGCCTGGAAGGGCCAGCGCTCGTCCAGGGGTCTCGGGTCCCCGGAACGGGGGCAGGAGGGGTTGGTGCAGCCGAGCTTCAGGGGGTTGGCGTCGCCGAATCCCCGGCGCCTCCCCCGGTTCACGATGAGGAAGGGCCATCCGCACATGGGGCAGGATCTGTAGGAGCCGGGCCCCAGCTTCTCGCCCACGAGCGGGAGCTGCAGCACGTCCTCCAGGACGGCGGCGGCCCGCGGCGCGTCCAGGGAGCACACCGTCTTCCAGGCCCTGGCGGGGCCGCCTCCGGGCTCGCCCCAGAAGAAGCGGCGCCGGTCCACCGTGGCCGCGAACCCCGGGAAACCCTCGGCGAGGAGAATCTGGGCCCCCGAGACCCTGAGCGCCCTGAGGTGCTCCTCCGGGCGGTCACGGGACCGCTCGTCCGCCCTTTCCGGGAGGTCCGCCGGGGACTGGCCCGCCTGCAGCTTGGCGGACCCTCCGGAAGCGCCGGCGCGGGAGCCCGCCGCGTCGGCCGGGGCGTCCTTCGGGGGGGCGGCGAAGACCGTGAGACTGACCCCGCGGCGCAGGGCACCCCGGAAACTCGGCGCGGCCGACTCCCACCACTCCGGGCCCATGCCGGGCAGGGCGCAGAAGACGGTGGATGCCGCCCCGTCCAGGGCGTCCCGGAAGGGGCCGTCGGACACGGGCGTTCTGAAGTCCGCATGCACCTTGTCCGCCGAGGCGCGGTACAGGAGCCCCAGGGGGCCGCCCGCGGGGAGCTCCGCCAGGCGCCTCTCCGGCCCCAGGAGGACCAGCGCCCCTCCGGCGAGCGCGAGCGCCTCCAGCACGGCCTTGACTCCTCCGGGACCCCCGGCCCAGGGATGCCGGCCCGCGGGCCGGCCGAGGGCCGTGTCCAGTATGACGAGGGACGCCGGCGGAAAACCCTCGAAGTCGGCGGGCTCGCCCGCGAGCGCCTTCAGCCCCGCCTTCCCGGAGTCCTCAAGCATCGCCCGGCACAGCCTGGCCTGGGACGGGGACGGGGCAAGTATGACGGCGGTCCTCCCGGGCGTCCCGCTCCCGTCCGCGGGGGCGGAGCCCGGCCCGGACGATCCCTCGCCCTCGAGGAACGCCGCGGCGAGCCTCGCCGCGCAGTACGCGGTCACCATGTTGACCGGGCCCTCCTCCCCCCTGGCCCTGAGCGAGAAGGTCTCGGGCAGGGTTACGGGGCAGATGCCGAGCCCGTCCTGGACGTTCACGGACAGGAGGCCCGGGAAGGCCGAAGGGCAGGGGCGCATGGTGCTTCCCCCGTCGGGCCTCTCGAACGCGGGGTACGGCCCCAGCGGGTTGGGTGGAGGCTCGGGACGCGGGGGAATGCCGGAGCGGGCGGACCTGAATGCGGCCAGCGCCGCGGCGACGGCCTGGGCCGCGGGGAGCGGGCCCGGACCGTGCCCCAGGAACTCCAGGGCGGCCGCCTCCGCCCGGGAAAGCGGAAGCCGGGCGGGGGAGGGAGGCGCGTCCGCCGGGGCTTCCGGGGCTTTCCCGTCCGGAGCCGCGGGAGCGGAGGCCTCGGCCGGCACGGGTGAGGACGGGGCGTCCGGCGGGGCCGCCGTTCCGGCCCCCTCCCGGAAAGCGGGGGAAGCGGCCCCCGGTCCGGCATCCCGTACGGCTCGGGCGGCATCTCCGTGGTCCGCGCCGCCGGCGTGGTCCGGGACGTCTTCCGGGGACGGGGTTCCTGCCCGGCCGGCGGCGTTACCGGGATCCGCCGCGTCAGCCGGTTTCGCGATGTCAGCGGGGTCCGCCGGTTTAGAGATGCCGGTCGGTTTCGCGAAGTCAGCGGGGTCCCCAAAGTCCGCGGGGGACGTTTCCGGCGGGATGCCCGCGGCCTGCAGGGGTTGAGGCGGTTCCGCGCCCGGCCCGGCCGGAGTTCCCCCCCCCGCCCCGGGCCGTACGGCTCCGACGGCGGCGCTTTCGCCGGCACTTTTCCCGCGGCGGGCGTTCAGGCCGCGCCCGGCATCCTCCGCCTGTCCGGCCCCCTCTTCCGTCCAGGGGAAGGGCGCGTCCGGTCCGGCCGCGTCAGCGCGGGGGCCGCCGGGAGCCGCGGGCGCCGGCCCTCTTCCGGCGGGCAGGGGTGCGGAGGCCATGAAGCGGCTCCAGGCGGGGGTGCCGTCCTCGGAGCACGGGGGCTCCTCGTGCCAGGCGCAGGCGGTGAAGTCCGCGAGGATCATGAAGCGCCTGCGGGCCATGAGCGAGCGGGCGGCCAGGGCTTCCCGGTCCCTGTGGCCCGCCACCCTCGGGGCCAGGGATACCACGTTGTCGAAAGGAGGGAAGGGGGACGGGAGGCCGGCCGGGAAGCGGCCCTCCCGGGCGAGAATAATCCGTGCCCCCCGAAGGTCCCCCTGGCCGGGGGGCCTGGTCGCGGCGGAGGCGGCCTCGCGGGCGAGCTCCGAGGTTCTGCGCCGGAGCTCCGCCGACTCCCGGCGGGCCGCCGCGAGCGCCGACTCGGAGTCCTCCATGGATCTGAGGCCGGCGGCACGTTCGCGGGCGCCCGTGAGCTCGTCCTTCAGGGCCTTGGCCTCGCGGACGAACTCCTCGCGTTCGCGGCGGGCGGTTCCGGCGGCCTTCTCCGCCAGGCCGAGCCTCGCCGAGCACTCGCGCTCGGCCCTCTCCAGATCCCTCGACGCCTTCCCCCCGGAGAGGAAGGAGAGGAGACCCCCCCTGCTCCTCGAAAGAGCGTTCCGGGCCTCCTCCCAGGCGACCAGGGCCTCGGCGCGGACGTAGTCGGAGGCGAACCAGCTCTGCTTCCGCTGGGAGATTTCCGATCGGAGGCTCTCCAGGTTGGCCTCCAGCGTGTTCAGGGTCCGGTGGACCGCCAGCTCCTCCTGGAGAACGTCCTCCGCCCGCTTCACCGCCCGCTCCTCCGCCGAAAGGGAGGCGAGGGCCCTCTCTTTTTCCTCCTTCTCGCGGAGCCTCAGGGACAGGAGCGATTTGGGGAGGAGCGCCTTCGGGGCCTCGAGGTGCGGGTAGAGGAAGCTCCGCCCGGAGCGCCGGAGGGCATCGGCGCAGGCCAGCACCGCCGCGGGCGAGGCGGAGGAGCACAGCACGGTCTCGCCGTCCGGGATCCTGGAAAGCACGGCCTCCAGGGCCGCCGCCAGATCCGGCGCGGCGGTCCAGACGAGGCTGGCCCCCTCCGGGAGCTCCCCGGTCCCGGAGAGCGGCTTCCAGAGCTCCAGCGCCTCCGGGCCCGTTCCCGGACCGCCTCCCGCCGCCACCGCCCATCCCTCCGCGCGGTCCAGGAAGGGTTCCCGCCACCTGACGCCGTCCGGCTCGCAGGGCGGCCTGTCCGGAGGGGGATCCGGAGTCCAGAGGTAGACGCCTCCCGAGGGAGGACCCTCCGGGGGCGGTTCCCTCACGAAGAACAGAAGCCTGATGCCGTCCGCGCCCGCCAGGAGGGCCCGGAAGTGGGAAGCCGACGCCGGGGGGGAGGCACCGCCGGGGCTTGACGGACCGTCCGCCTCGGACTGTCCGGCCGGGCAGGCCGGGGAGCGGGACGGTGACGATGTCGATGACGATGAGGATGATGACGAAGAGGATGAGGATGAGGATGATGATGACGAAGAGGATGAGGATGATGACGATGACGATGACGAAGAGGATGAGGACTGTGAGGAGGACCCCGAAGCGGAGGACGGCGCCGCTCCCGAAGAGGCCGTGAAGGGGGACGAGTGGCGGGAGGAGGCCCCGGAAGCCCGCGCCGTCCCCGCGGCCTCCCGGCCGCGGCTCGTGAACCGCGTGCCGCCGGCATCGAACCCCTTCGGCGTCCCGCTGGGAGAGGCGTCCCCCGTTTCCGGATCGTCGTTCGGCGTCTCCCCGGACGGCACCGGGATCTGGGGGACGGGCGTGAGGGTCCCGGGCCCGGCGTCGCCCCTGAAGGGCGCGAGCCTCGACTCCATGGACATGAGCATTCCGCCTCCCGAGTCCTTTTCCAGCACCCTGGGGTTCTGGAGGAGGGCGGGCTCCGGGGCTTCGGGCGGGGACGGGTGCATGTCGGGGGCCGGGGAACCCGACCGCGCCGAAATTCCTGTCCCTCTGGTGTCCTGGGTCATCCGGCGGGGCCGATCCTTTGCGGGGAGAGAGGCTTTGATTTTCCGGGGCGGCCGCACCGCGCGGCGGCAGGGCCGGGGTTCTTCAGTCGGGGGCGATCGCGTGAGCGTGAGGCCGGCGAGAGCGGGGAAAGGTGCCCCTGGCGGCAGCATCGGTGAACAAAGTGTACCATATTTATCCACAATTCAAAACTGTGGCCGCATCGGCGCGATGGCAGAAAAAAGGGATCGCGGAGCGGTCCGGCAGGCGCCTTGCCCGAAACCTGACCCGGATTTTCGGTATCCCTTCGGAGTGGACATTAGGCTTGTCCGGACGGCGGGGTTGGCACGTGAAGCCGAAGGATCGCTCATCGGGCCGGACTGACAGCCGTGACATACCCCTGGCTAAAGCCCAGGGGCTTCCCGTATGCCGTCTCAGGCCCGCCAGATCAGCGTCCGGGCTAACCACGCGTGTCCCGCGGTTCTTATCGATGAGCAGGCCGAGTATGCGCAGGCTCTCGGCACGTATGTTCCGCGCGGCGTTCAGGTCCCTGTCCCGGGCGTGTCCGCACCTGTCACAGACGTAGACCCTTTCAGCCAGGCCCAGGGCCGGTTTCAAAGCTCCGCAGGCCGAACAGGTCTTGCTCGAAGGATAGAACCTGTCTATGACCACGAAC
>JAISEQ010000154.1 GCA_031264045.1 Deltaproteobacteria bacterium | reverse complement strand
GATTATCAAAGATGCATTGCCGCGACTAGCGGCTTTTCCCCCCTCTGAAGTTAAAAATGAATAGAAAGAAGGTTGTCAACGAAATATCAGAAGCTATTTGTAAAAGTAGTAGAGGAAAGATGAATTTCCGTGGTGTAAGACGTAAGATGAGCAACTTTCCGCTAAGACGCAGAGAGCAACCCTTAAACATGTGTGATAAATCCAAACCAAAGATCAAAAAATAATAAATTCTTAAGTCAGTAGTATTGGCTCTAAAGGCGAAGATAGCCGGCGACGCCATAAGCGGCAATTTCACCCTGGCACAGCTGGCTTCCAAATACGGAGTAAGCGCCCGCATATATCCAAGTTGAAAAACGAGGCCCTGGAGAACCTGCTCCCACATGTTTTCCAAAAAAAGCGTCCGGGCCAAGGGTCCCAGCGAGTTAGACACGAACCTGATCCTCGAGCTTTTGAGGACAAAGGAGGCGGAGAACAACATCCTAAAAAAAGTTGGGACTCTCAGCATCACCGAGAAGAAATGGCTGACAGAAAAGGGACACCCGGTCCTGACGATTAAGGATCAGTGTGATCTTCTGTCCATCCCCAGGTCCACCCTGTACTACAAGAACGTACCGATCTCGGACAAGAACGAGCTGATCATGAGGGTCATGAGGGTCATGGACAGGATCTTCACGGCGAACCCATTCTACGGCTACAGGAAGATGACCGCGCTTCTCAACCGACTTCTCGACACGCCGGGGGACATGGAGCTCATCCGCGAGAAAGACATCGCCGCCTGGCCCTTCACGCCGGACAATCCGATAAACGAAAAGAGGACAAGGAGACTCTACAGGGTGATGGGCATAGAAGCGTATCCGTTCACGGTGGGGCTGGGCAGGGCGAAGAGCCGGAGGGCGGAAATGCCTTGAGGCGGCGGGGACATCTGGAGGACCGGAAAGAGATAGGCCCCGGTTAGGGAGGGGAGACCGACAAATATACGGGATTCCTCCCCCGTGAACGGATACCCAACGTGAAGAACAAGATCTCGGAGAGGGCTGTGAACATGCCGGGAGGCAGGCGCGGCCCGGACACGCCCGAGAACTTCTGAAACGCCCCGCCAGAGGGACATGAGGACATGCAGGGACATGAGGGCATGTGAAGAAGTAATTCACGGCATTTCACCGATAGGATCTTCATGTCGGACATCCGGAGGCGGCCACTGCCTCAAACAGGCGCTCCTTCCCTTCATACGGGATCAGCGACGGTTCTTAAGTTCCGAGACCGTCGGCAGGGGCCCGGAACCAACCGCGTCCGCCCCTCCTGCCTCTCCGGGGACTTCGGGGACTTCGGGGCGCCCATCCAGGCAGGGGCACTGCTTCGCGGCGAAGACTCCCATGTCCAGGACATCGAATCCCAGCCTGTCGAGAAAGGCCAAGTCGTGCTCCACCACGACCAGGGTGGGCCTGGCTTCGGCTATGAGCTCCTCGAGCTGGATCCGCGTCATCAGATCCACGTGGTCAAGAGGCTCGTCCCACAGATACAGGTGCGCCTCGGCACAGAGGCTGAGCCCCAGAAGCGCCTTCTTGCCCTGCCCTCGGCTGAGATCGGCCGCTTTCGCCGAAAGCCTGTCCACCGGGAAGCCCAAATGCCTCAGGACCGCCTTGTAGCGGCCCTCGTCCGCGCCGGCCGCCCGTGCCAGCTCCCCCAGGGTCTCCTCGGGACCGAAGCGCGGCTCCTGGGGAACGTACGAGACGCTGATGCCCGGAGCCCTCCGGAAGACTCCGGCCGTCCAGAGCCTCTCCCCGGAAAGGAGCTTCAGGACAAGCGTCTTCCCGGACCCGTTGGAACCGGAGAGCGCCGTTCTCGATCCCCGTTCGATCGAAAACGACAGCCCCGCCACCACCGGGCTGCCCTCCGCGTACCCGCAGGAAAGCCCCGCCGCCTCGGCCAGCCTCCTCACCCCGTCCCGGGCGGGGGACATTGCCAGGGGATAGCGGATCTCCACGTTCCTGCGCATCGCGGCCATCTCGTCAGCCGCCTTCGAGCGCCTGGCCGAGACGGCCCCGGCCCTCTTCTGCATCTTTGCGGCCTTATGGCCTATGAAGCCCCTGTTCACAGGCCCGTGGCCCTTCTTCTCCTTCTCCGCTTTCGAGGCCCAGCGGGAACTCCTGTCCGCCGCCGCCCTGAGCCTCGCCGCTTCCGAGGAGAGCCTGGCCGCCCTGGCCTCCTCCTCCGCGTCCATCCTTCGCCTCGCCTCTTCCCAGGCGCGGTATCCCCCCCGGACGAGCTCCATGCCCTGGCGGTTGATGGCCAGCATGTGGTCGACGGAAGCGGCCAGAAGCGTCCTGTCGTGCGAGGCCAGCACGAAGCCCTTCTTGGATGCGAGATAGCCAGCCGCCGCCGTCCTGCCCTCCAGGTCCAGCCCGGCAGTGGGCTCGTCTATCAGGGGGAAGTCGCCCTCTTCCAGAAACAGCACGCACAGCATGAGCTTCGTGCGCTCGCCTCCCGAGAGGGACCCGAGGGGCCTCCCCAGGAGCTCCGGGTCCAGCCCCATCAGCCCGGCCTCCCGCTCGAGCTTCCATGGCTCCAGGCCGGGCCTGACCCTCCGCACGAGGCCGAAACCGTCCTCGCGGGGATCATGGACGTAGGGAAAGCGCAGGAGCGGATGCGGGACGGTTATCCTTCCCCGGACGGGGAGCTCCCCCGAGAGAAGCTTCAGGAGCGTTGTCTTCCCGCGACCGTTCCTTCCGACCAGGCCAAGTCTCCAGCCCGTGTCCAGCACCAGATGGACATCCGTGAATATGTCCCCGCCTCCCCCGTAGGCGAAGGAGACCCCCTCAAGCACTATCTGCGCCATTCTGCCGGCCTTCCCGGAAACCCGCTCGGTGAGGCCCGCCCGCCCACAGCCTTCGGCCGCGGCGGCGCCGCGGGAGCCCGCCCTCCGCATTCCGTGCGGAGGGGACTCTGAGGCAAAGGATCAGGAAGGTCCTGAAGGGGCCGATGCCCCCGAAATCCCCCGGGAAAGACCAGGCCGACGCCTGCGGCGCGGCCCGAGTTCCGGAGGGCTTCCCTACGAGATGGTCTTAAGGCCGATCATGCGCTTGCTCCTGCCCGCTCGCGCGTTATCCCGCCCGTTTGCGGGCCGGACGCGACCGGTGACGAATGCGGTTCCGGCGGTAAAAGCCCGGAGCATCCCTCCGGAATTCACCCGCCGCCCAACCGATGCGGCGCAATATGCCGCTCAGGGAACCGACCTCCCGAAAGTATCACATGGTCTTCCGCACCGTCAAGAGAACCCTCAGTCCCCGTCATCCCCGGAATCCACGTCATCCAAGCTTTCCCCGCAATCATCTTCCGCCCTGGCCCATCCCGACGTCCCCTTCCAGTCTTCGGGACGGCGGCCCCCCCTCCTCAAGATCTTCGGCAGCCAGAGCCCCGAACCTTCCGGAGCCCCCCCCGTGAAGAGTTCCCTCCATAGCTCCGGAAAATGCCGTATGCCTAACGCGCGGCATTCACCTCCAGATGTCCCGCAACCCCGCGCAGGCACCCTCCCCTGCCGAGGGCAAGGCGGCCGAAAAGGCACGGGTTCCGCCCCGCTCGCTCACGACAAGGACCCGCCCCCGTTCCGGATGTCCCCCGCGGCCGACCGCAACGCGGGTCCGCAGGTCCCCGCAGCCGCCCGGAAACCCGGTGCCGGAGAGGGACTTCCCGAAAACCCCTGAAGGGTCATTCCCCGCAAACCGGGAAACCGCACGTCTCCGGATCAGAAACCCCCGATATGGAGACCCCGCCTCTCCAGCGCCGTCCCCGGCGACGTGACAGCCAGAAGCTTCGGGAGTCGCTTCGCGGGCGAGAGGAACCGTGCCGTCTGCCCTGACGGCATTCAGCCGGGGCGGCAAGCTCTCGTCGGCGAACCCGAAATGCGCCGCAAAGCCGGTTTCAACAACCTGCTCCCGGAGAGAGCCGGATTATCTTCTGACCCTTCAGGGAAAATAGTTTTGTGACATACCCCGGACTAAAGCCCAGGGGCTTCCCGTCCAAGGCGTCTCAGGCCCGCCAGATCAACATCCGGGCTAACCCCGCGTGTCCCGCGGTTCTTATCGATGAGCAGGCCGAGTATGCGCAGGCCCTCGGCACGTATGTTCCGCGCGGCGTTCAGGTCCCTGTCCTGGGCGTGTCCGCACCT
>JAISEQ010000487.1 GCA_031264045.1 Deltaproteobacteria bacterium | reverse complement strand
CCGGAAGCCTTCCCGAAAGCCACCTCGCCGGAAGCCTTCCCGAAAGCCACCTCGCCGGAAGCCTTCCCGAAAGCCACCTCGCCGGAAGCCTTCCTGAAAGCCAACTCGGAGCCTCGGGGGCCGGGAGGGTCCGAGGGATCCCGCTGGCACTGGCGCCGGGCCGGCCGGACGTCCTGACGCTTCCGGCGGAGCGGGCCGTCCCGGGGGCTCCGCCGGAGGAGCCGGGTACGGGGATCTCCCGCGAAGGGACGGCACGGAAGGGCCCGGTCCGGGACGACCGGGCGGGAAGGTTCCCCCGGGCGCCTTCCCGGAAAGGCGGTCAGGGAGGGCCTCAAGGCTCGGCCCTGTGCCAGCCGCCGCTGGCGTCCGCCACGGCCAGGTAGGCGCCGGCCTGGTCGCCGGGGCCGGACGGGAGCTTCGGGCCCTGGTAGAGGGAGCCGGAGGTGGAGATGTCCTTAAGCGATCTGAGGACGCCGCCGGGGCTGCTCTCCTGGCGGTCGCCGGCGAGACCTATGGCCTTCGCCAGGAGCTGCCCCTGGGTGAAGCCCAGATACGATCTGTAGCCGGTCCTCAGCCCCGGCAGCGCGTACTTGTTCAGCACCATCGAGTACGCCTCCGGGATTTCTCCGGACGGGAGCAGGACCGCGGGGAAGAGCGTGCCGGCCCAGAGCCCGCCCGAAAGGCCCATGAGCTCGCGGCCGGTGGGGTTCAGGGAGTGCGTCATCCAGATTACGTCCGGGCCCAGCTCGCGGTCGAGGGCCCTCCTTATGGCGGCGGCGGGTCCGGGGGCGGTCCAGAGCATCACGGCCCCCGCGTCCGGGAAGTCGGTTCTGAGGCTCTCCCAGTCGCGGAAGTAGAGGCTCAGGCGCACGTGCTTCATCCCTATGCCGGCGGAGCGGGCGGCGGCGGAGGCCAGCTCGGCCAGCTGGGCGGCCCTGGGGCCCTCGCGGTACACGAAGTACAGCACCTTGCCGACGGGCATCCTGGCCTTGGCGCGGCCGAAAAGCATGGCCATCTGCACGGGGGAGGTGGGGATGAGTCCCGCCGGGTCGTCCGGGCGTCCCAGGAACGCGGTGGGGTCGGCCGACCAGGGCCCGAACCAGGGCCTGGACGCCCTCCTGAAGTACTCGGCGGTCTGGCCGGCATGGAGCTGGGAGGCTCCCCCGACCACCAGATCCGGCTTCCCCTGGAGGATCAGCTGGTCCAGGCTCTTGGTGAAGTCCTGGCCGGAGTCGTCCATATCCAGCGCGTAGAGCTGGAGCTCGCGTCCGGCCACTCCCCCGTTGGCGTTCAGGAACGCCAGGAAGGACTTCAGGCCGTACATTATCTCGTAGGTGGCGCTCTGCGCCCCCAGGCTGGTGGACCAGCTCATGAGCCTCCACGGCTGCGGGGCGGGCTGGGCCGCGGCCGCCATGCGTAGCGTCTTCGGGTGCATAATGGGGGTTTCCGTCCGGAGAGGCTTGCGGTTTCCAGTCCAGGGGGCTCGGCGAGGGCGGGGGCTGGGGAGGTCTTTGCTGAAGCGTAGTCTAAATATTATATCAAATCGCCTGGAAATTGAAGGAGCGTCTCCGGGATGCTTTCGGGCACCGGGGCAGTTGGCGCGTGAGCCCCGACGGCCGGGACGGGCGGGACTGGAGCTCCGGGCGCTTTAGCGCCGGCGCGGGCGGTTTTCCGGCGCCCGCCCGCACGAGTTCGGAAAGGCGGCCGTTCTGCCGCCCCGGTTCCCGCAGTCCTGCACCGCTGCCCGGCCGGGAGCCCGGGCATGCGGACTTCCCTGGGAGGGCCCCGGTCGGCCCCGTGCCTCCCTCGCCTTTTCCGGAGCGCATGCGGACGCCAAGCCGGCCCGCGGCGCCCGTCAGGGGCCGGAACGGTGCGGAACGGGCAAAGCCGGCAGGATCACCCGGAAGATGCGTCCTTTTCCGTGCCGCATCCCGGATGAGGGGTGCTGACGCGTCATCCCGTCCGCCGCGTCCTTTTCCCGCCCGGCAGCCCCGTTTGCCCGATCCGGCCGGGACAGCTCATGCGGCCCTGCCGGAATAACGGGACTCCCGGCGCGGAATCCCGCTCCTGGCCTCTCGGGGGCGGGATTGCGGGACCGGGCGGCGCCTGCGCGGCGGCCGGCATCTCCGGCACGGCCGAAGCGGCCCGCCGGGGGAGGGCAGGAGCGGAAGGGG
The DNA here is from genome assembly GCA_031264045.1 of Deltaproteobacteria bacterium. Taxonomy (GTDB): domain Bacteria; phylum Desulfobacterota; class Desulfarculia; order Adiutricales; family Adiutricaceae; genus JAIRZX01. The sequence continues at coordinate 11,228 of JAISEQ010000487.1, read as the reverse complement.
GACTCCCCGGGCCATGTGCGCCCGCCGGAGGGGAGGGAAAGGCCCCGGGATGAGGGTGCGTCGCTCCCGCGCGTTGCCCCGTACCCCGTTCCGGCGGCGGGGCCGGGCGGGGAAGACTTTCGTGGGGCAGCCGCGGGGGAGTTCCCGGAGGTGTCCGGAGAACAATGGAAATAAATTATGGGAAACGGGAAGGATTTATGCTATCCTTTATCAACTAGCGCTAAAAGAGGGTGTTTTGGGCCAAATGATTGAAAATGATCTTCAGGGTTCCCCAAATCCTCAAATTGAATCTCAATTCCCCAACATTCGGCTTATATGGCCGGACAACCCCCCGATAAAGGATGACATCTGCCGGGAACATAGACGGAAGTCGGCAGGAATTATCAAAAAACGGAAGGAAATAGCGGGAAGGGTGCTTATATTAGCGTGAGCGGAGCAGGAATTGAGCCGGTCAGTTCCGGGGGCGCAGGCCCGGGACGGACGGGACGGCGGGGGCGCCTTTCCGCTCCGGGGCGCGGTCGCCGCCCCGCATCCCCCCGCACGCCCTGTATGCCGGTGTCCGACCGGCAGGCGGCCCCGCCCCGGCGGGAAGCCCCGTTCCGGCGGATCGTCTCGCCGGGGCGCCTGCTGTGAGGGACTTGCCCGAGGTTCCCGTTCCGAAGGAGGTTTCGCGAAAAGGGCCGATTATGAAGCATATGCCTCAATTTTCAGCGGCGGGAAATGCCGGGGCCGCACCAGGCGGCGGGAGGCCCGCCCGGGCGGCGGCCCCGCCCGATGACCGCCTGTCCGGCATATTTCCGCACCGGAGCGCTGCACCGTGTGTCCCGGAACGCGTCCTTCCGGGATGCTTGTGTCGCCGTCTCCGCTGACGCGCGGCATGCCCTGATGCGCACGGCTTTTTGTTCGGGAGCGCTGCCGCGTGTGTTTCGTTCCGAGTTTTTTCGTCCGGCTTGTGTGCGCACGGCCGTCCGGGCGCGATCCGGCGGTCGCGCCGCGCCGCGCTTCGGGGATGACGGGTCCTGGCGGCGCCCGGACCCTGCGGGGCCGCTCTCCGGCCGGGGCCCTGGCGGCGGGAGCCGCGGCTCGCCGAGGGTCCCGTCCGTGCCGATCGCGGCCGCTCACGACTCCGGCAGGTCATCTCCCGAGGAGGTCCGGCAGTTTTACGGAAGTGCGCCGCGAGGGCGCAGGCGTCCGGTTTCCGACCGGCGCACGGGGCTTCCGGGCCGGGCTCCCGGATGGCGTCCGGGGAGGCCGCCCGCAAGGGGTGGCGGCGGGGCCAGGAACACCGCCCAACTGTTCATCAGTTGTTCCATCTTAGACACATTAACAATTAATTCCCGATGGAAAGATGCCGATATGACATTAGACGAACTGTTTGAGAAGGTAAACCGGAAGGCCGCCGACTTCGTTCCCGACGAGTCGGTCCCCGAAGCCAAGATACTCCTCAACATCGAAGGTCCGGACGGCCGGAAGTGGCTGGCGGCCTTCGAGGGCGGCAGGGGACGGCTCGACGTCTATGCCGGGGAGGAGCCCGACGTGACGGTCACGGTCTCCGGAGACACCCTCATAGCCATCGCCACCAGGAAGCTCAATACGACGATGGCCTTCCTGACCGGCAAGGTGAAGATCGACGGCGACGCCGAACTCCTGAGCGCCCTGGGAAGGCTGTGGCCGAATTGACCGGAGACGCCGGACATGTCCGCGTCCGGCGCCGGTCTTGTCCGGCAACGGCGGGGGCGGATCGCGTGAACCGTTCGCGATGGCGGTTCGCGCGGCCGCTTACGACTGCGCGGGAACGGAAGATTTTCCTTGAGCGGCGTTTGAAATATTCATCACATGCTGCTTGAGGTAAACCTTGAGCTGACGGCTCCTGCCAGCCGTTTCGTCCGCGCGGTCATGTCCGGTACGGATCGCCACGTGGTTTTCAAAACGGATGGACGCAGCATACAGCGCGAGGCTCGCCGGAAAGGAGACTGGAATTTTTTTGAGGATCGGCTGTATATGCCTGAAAACGCAAAGAAATTTGCGGCCGGCGACGCTTCGGCGGTACGGGATCTCCGGAACGTGATCGTTCGGGATCCTCGCCGTGGCGTCTCTGGAGACGATGAGAAATCGGCATTTTTTCGTTCTAGATATAGGGCTTATAACCCCACTTCCCACAGAACAGGGTATAGATGAGCAACTTTGATTATCAATTAAGAAAAAATGCTTGACAAGGGTACTTATAGCCGATAATTTAGGTCTTAACAGCATTAATGGGGAAAAGACTTTACGTCTTGAAACCATTCCCACTAGAAAAGAGGTGTCGCATTGGCTGAGAATTCCCTGAAGCTGCTAAGGGAGCAGCTCCTCCTAAGCAAGGCAGAGCTGGCGCGAAAGGCCGGCGTGTCCCCGATGACGATCGACAGGATAGAAAACGGCGAGAAGTGCCGCATGGAGACCAAGAGGAAGATAATCCTGGCCCTGGGCTACTCGCTGGAGGACAAGGACAAGATATTCGTCGATCTGTAGGGAGCGCGGCCGCGGCCTTCCCCCCTCATGCCGGAGGGGGGACGGCGACGGGCCGGAGCCTCTCCTTTCAGGTCCGCTCGACGCGCCCCCCGGTCTCATGCCGGAGGCGGGGGGGCAGGGAAGGGACCTGGAGGGACGTGTCAAGCCGGGCTGAGGAGTGGACGGGCCAGACATTCGGCCGGAGCCGGGACCCCATGCCGGGGGTGCCGGCGGCGGCAGGAAATCGGACGCCGCGCGCGTCCCGTGGATACGCCGGAACCCGCCTCATGCCGGAGGCGGACGGATCCGGCGCGCCTCCGGGAGCCCGGCGCCAGGGCCGCGCCGGCCTGCGCGGCCGGACTTGACAGGACCGCCGCGACCGGCGCCGCGATCGCCGGACGGAAGGCATGCGCGCGCCCGGGGCGCGCACGGGCTCGTCCCGCTCGGAGATGCCGGGCCGCGGGGCCCGGAGATCCCTTCCGCCGCGCCTCCGCCGGGCCGTCCGGGGCTCTCCGCCTGGCCGCAGACGTATGCCGAGGAGCCGGGCCCGCCCGGACACCGCGACCTCGGCGGAGCCGCACCCCTACGCCCCGGATCCCCCCTCCCCCGGCGGCTTTCCGGGAAACGCGGGAATGCGGGCGGCCGCAGGGGCGAAATCCCCGCCGCGGTTCCCCCTGAGGGGTTCCGCCGACGGACGGCCCCCAAACCGCAGGGCCGGCCGCGCAACCGCTCTGCCGCTTCACTTTATGAGAGATTTGTGATATTTATCAGCGGGACCGCCACTGTCCCGCAGGTTCGGGGAGGCCCCGCGAACCACGGCGGACGGACGCGGACCCTCCCCTTCCGTCCATTCCCGGCCGGTCCCCCCGGCACCCGTCTCCCGACGACATCCCGCCCGGACTCACGGTCCAGGCCCCCCGCGGCCGGGAAGCCCCCGGGACCGCCTCCCCTCCCTTGAAGACCCGTCGGCCGCGGGCCGTCCGCCATCCCCGCCGGGCCAGTCCGCCGCGAGCGGCCGGCGCTCCGGGCGCCCCCCGAAGGAAAGGAAAGGCATCGCCATGTCGGTCATAGGCTACGACATCGGGACCTTCGCCGCCAATGCGGTCCTTCTGAACATAAAAGGCAAGGGGCCCTCCAGGCAGGTCCACCTGCTGGGCCTGGGCATGTCCCAGATGCCGCCGGGAGTCATGTCCCAGTGGGAGGAGCAGCCCGTGCCGGCCAGGACGGCCATGAGCGCCGCCATGAAGTCGCTCCTGAAGCACTGCAAGCTCTCCGCGGGGAAGTTCGCCGCCCTGTCGCTTTCCGGGGACACGATGATCATCAAGAAGATCACGATGCCCATCACCTCCCAGAAGGAGCTCCGCAAGTCCCTGGCCCTGGAGGCCGAGCAGTACATCCCCTACCCCATAAACGAGGTCATCATAGACGGCCACATCCTCAGCACCGACGACCGCAACGGCCAGATGTCCGTCCTGCTCGTGGCCGCCCGCAAGGAGGTCGTCTACAGCTACATACAGGCGATCTCGATCACGAAGGTGCTGAAGCCGGCGGTCATAGACGTGGACGCACTGGCCTTCTACAACGCCTACGACTTCCAGTACCCAGACTCCCGCGACAACGTCGTGCTGGTCGACATCGGCGCCTCCCTCATGCACACCACCATCCTGTACGAGGGCTCCCCCCACACCATCAAGGAGGAGAACATAGGCGGACAGAGGATAACCGAGGACCTGGAGGACGCCTTCGAGATGACCCCGGACGACGCCGAGGCCGTCAAGCTCGGCGCCGCCCAGGCGCCCAACCCGGCGGAAGCCGCCGAGGTGGTGGACAGGATAGTGAGCAACTGGATGGCCGCCCTGGACAGGGCGCTGGAGTCGGTGCGCGCCGAAATCCCGGAGTACCGTCCCGCCAGGATCCTGCTGGCCGGGGGGTCCGCCCACCTGAACGGCCTGGCCGCGCAGTTCCAGGCCCATTTCCACGTTCCGACAGAGATCTTCAACCCCTTCAGGGACGTCAAGTACAGCGTCAAGAAGTTCGACCCGGCCTACATCGACTACATAGGGCCCCAGATGGCGGTGAGCTTCGGCCTGGCCATCAGGAAGGTTGAAACCATATGATGATCAAGATAAACCTCCTCCCCATCGAGGCGTTCAGGCAGTCCGCGAGCGGCCAGCTCTCCGTCACGATCTTCTCCTTCGTCATGGTGGCCCTGGGTATCGGCCTCTTCCTGTTCAAGACCACCATGATGGACCCCAACGTGACCAAGCTCCAGACCGAGTGCGACAGCCAGAACGCGCAGCTCGCCTCCATGAAGGCGGAGGCCGCGAACGCCCTGAAGGTCACCACCCAGTTCACGTCCCAGCTCATCCAGGCCGACGCGATAGCCGAGCTGGAGGAGAGGAGGCGCGACCAGACGCGCCTCTTCAACTCCATCGCGGGGGAGGTCATAAACCAGGCGTCGTGGCTCACTTCCTTCTCCCACGACAAGGGGGTGGTCACCATCCGCGGGATGGCGACCGACCACGAGGTGGTGGCCTCCTTCCTGGACAATCTGGAAAGATCGCCCATCCTCCACGACATCGATCTCATCCGGGCGGCGAGGGACACGACCATCAACAACGTGTCCCTGGTCACCTTCGAGATCAGGGGCGGCACCGCCTTCCCGTCGGCGGTGCTGATGGAGAACGGTCTCCCCGACGTCGATCTCCCGGCCAGAGCCGAGATAACCCAGCTGGTGACCGCGGCGGCGCCGGGGCTGGGGGATACCCTCGTGAAAAGCCGCGCCACCACGGCTGCCGCGCTGTAGCTGTCCCGCGACGTAACGCCCGCGCCTCGGCGCATCCCGGCGGTCGGCCGGGGCCCATCAACAGTCCCACCCGGGGGTTCAAATGGCCAAAGCCCAGCCAAAGTCGACCCAGAAGGACGACAATTTTTTCTCGAAGATCGCCAAGCTGAAGCCAGGAGCCAAGAAAGGGATCCTTGTTGGCGGAATCGTCGCTCTCGTTGCGGGGTTCTACCTCATGTACTACCAGCCGTACACCGACCAGATAGCCGCGCTCACCGGAGAGGTGAACCAGCTCACGCAGGCGGTCGCGTCCGAGCAGGCGAACATCAACAAGCACAAGCCCATCGCGAAGTTCGTGAAGCCGGTGAACGACACCTTCGAATATCTGTCGAGCTATCTCACCACCGAAAACGAGATCCCCAAGCTCATGCAGATCATTTCCGATCTGGGCGGCCAGTCGGGGGCGCGCGTGACGCTGTTCGCGCCCAAGCGTCCCACGCTCAAGCCCAACTATGCCGAGATAGACTTCTCCATCAACCTGGAGGGACCTTTCCTGAACATCCTGAAGTTCCTGTTCACCCTGAGCAAGATGGAGCGCATCATCAACATCAGGTCCGTCACTATGGACACCCCCGTAATGGGGTCGAACATGACGATGTCGCTCACAGTGCGCTGCGAGGGAAGCACCTACCGCCTCCTGACCGAAGAAGAGGCGAAGCAGGTTTCGGACCAGAAGTGACCGGGGCCGCCTGAGGGGCCGACAACCTCCGGGCGGGGCGGGTCCGCAGACGATGCGGGATGCCGCCTTAGCGCCCCATGACAGTGAACCGCCATGCTTTCAACCCTACGCCGTAAGACGCTCGGGCCGCGCGCCCTCGGAGCCGCCGCCGTGCTTTCGCTTGTGATGACGGGGGCGCCCCTTTCCGCCCAGGACGGGCCTCCCCCCGCGCAGCAGGGACAGGTCCAGTACCAGCCCCCCGTCCCCGCCCCCGGGCAGCCGCAGTACCCCCAGGCCCCCCAGGTCCAGTACCAGCCCCCAGTCCCCGCCCCCGGGCAGCCCTACCCGCAGGCCGCGCAGCCGCAGTACCAGCCGGACCAGTCCCAGGCCCAGCCCCAGTTCCAGCAGCCGCCGGCGCCCGTTCCGGCCCAGCCCCAGTTCCAGCCGGAAGGCGCCGCCCCCGAACCCCAGCTCCAGCTGGCCCCCCCGCCTCCCGGGCCGCCCGTCTTGAACGTTCCCACGGACGTCCCTGGCGACATCCAGATCCCGGAGCTCTCCTCGCCCAGGCCGCCGGAGGACCCGACCGCGATTCCGGTCTACAACGAGCTGGAAAGGTTCCACCGCGAGGTCCTGGCCGCCTATCTGGTGAACGTTACGACCATGCCGGACCCCTTCATGCCCATAGAGACCGTGGCGAGGCCGCCCGAGGCCGAGCGCCAGCAGGTGGACACCCGCCGCCTTCCCATGATCCAGCGCCTGGCCCTGAACCAGTTCACGCTGACCGCCATCATCGAGGCCCCCACCCCCGCCAACAACACCGCCCTGGTCGATTCCGGCGGGATAGGGTACCTCATCCGCAGGGGCACCAAGATAGGTCCCAACAACGGCTTCGTCCGCGAGATAACCTCCACCAAGGTGGTCATAGAGGAGCCGGAGACCAACTACCGCGGGGACCGCAGCACCAGACTCATAGAGATGAGCCTGAACACCCTGGAGAGCTCCATAGAGATAGAGGGGGGAACGATCGAGGGAGGCCTGCCGCCCGACGGGTCCCAGATGCAGATGACTCCCCCCGTCCAGTGACGGCGCCCGGCGGCGGACGCGAGGCGGAGCTAAACGATTGCTTAAGGTTTTTCGCACAAAAAAGTTTATGTTAATGACTGTAAGGTACGGAAATCAACATGACTGGGCATAACATTTAGGTAGCAGTCCGTACCTCGGGCCCCAGCGGCCAGATCTCACAAACCGCTTGAGCCGCATGTCTTCCGCCGTCCGAGCAAGCCCTCGCGCCGCGGCCGAAGCTCGTCTCGAGCCATTTGGCGGCCTTTCCTTAAGGCCGGAGGGGGTTCCGCGCCCTCGCGCCTGCCCCTTCACCGCAGGTCCCGTGCGGCCGGGGCGCCATCCGGCGCCGTCCCCTCCGCCCGCGGCCTGAAGACGCCCAAATCCACCGCGGCTCCGCCGCGCTTCCGCGAACCTCCCGCCCGCCGTCCGGATCCTTCCGGCCGCGGGCGACGGCCGGGGCGGCCCGAAGCCCCCTGCCGCGGCCAGGCTTCCCGGCCCCGGCCGATCGCCTGCGCGGAACCGGTCCGCGGCTTCCCCGCGCCGGCCAGGCGCGCATTCAACTTATCCTCCGCTCCGGGCCTTTCCCGGAGCGCGCTGTCCGGCCTTCCCCGGCGCGCGGAGCCGCAAGCCTGCGGCCCGCGCCGTCCGCCGCCGAGCGGGCATCAGGGCAGATTCGCCCTGGGGAAGAGCCCGAGAGGGACCGGGATGCAGAAACCCATTACCAGACACGCACTGATCCAGGCCTGCGCGGCCGCCGCCCTGCTCGCCATAGCTCCTTCCTACGCTCCGGCCCAGAACGGCGGGCAGTCCCCGCCGGCCCAGCCTGCGCCGGCTCCCGACGTCCGCACGCAGCCGCTGGCGCTGCCAGCCCCCGGCCCGCAGTCCGGAACGGGCGACGAGTCCGTGCCGGCGCGGAGCGAACCCATTCCCGGCGAGACCGACCCCACCGTCATAGAGAGGGTGAAGCTGGACGATCTGAGCCTCTCCGCGATAGTGGTCGCGGCCAACCCTGAGAACAACATAGCCATGCTGGAGCACGCGGGCGTAGGCTACCTTGTCCACAAGGGTTCCAAGATAGGCTCCAGGAGCGGGATCGTCCGCGAGATAACCGCCACCGCCGTGGTTATAGAGGAGCCGGCTCCCGAACCCGGCGGAGGATCGAACGTGGTGGAACTCACCCTGCCGCAGTGACGCCGCCGCCCCTGTCGGCTCCCCCGATATTTTCCCCCCGCCTTCCGGGTCGGCGTGCCGCCGGGGACTGGCCTCCCGGCCCGCCGCCCCGGGCGGATGCCGGAAAGGCGCCTCCGGCGGCAGGCGCCTCGGCGCCCGGAGGGGGCCTGCTTCCGGAAGCGCTCATCTGTGGTAAGCTTCCCGCAATTTTAGGCTCAATTACAGGTAAGATGTTCCAATTTCGCCTAGCCCGGCACAAATTACATTAAAGGCCCCCAAGTCCCTTGCCGAATAGATAAGCGGAGACCATGAGGCCATGACGTGCCGTCCGGCCGGGCCCGGGGAACCGCAGGGTTTCCCCGGGGCGCCCCGAGGCCTTCCGGGCCTTCAAGGATATCCCGTCCATCACAAGGAGAACTGCCATGAGAAACAGCCCACACGAAACCGCGAGGCGCCTGCCGGTCCTGGCCGCAGCCGCGGCACTGATCATCTTCGCCGCCGGGCCGCTCGCGGCCCAGACATTCGCTCCCCCGGCCGCGCCGCCCGCCCCCCCCGCGGCTCCGGCCCCGACCCCCGCGCAGGCCCAGGGCGCCGGCGGGCAGGCGGGGACCGGCATCATGCTGACCGATCCGTTCTCGGGGCTGAGCACCAACAAGGTCTACACGGGCGAGCGCATCAGCCTCGACTTCCAGAACGCCGACATCCACAACATCCTGCGGCTCATCGGCGAGGTCTCCGGCAAGAACGTGGTCGTGTCCGACTCCGTGAGCGGCAAGGTTACCCTGAAGCTCCGCAGCGTGCCCTGGGATCAGGCGCTCGACATCGTCCTCGCCTCCAAGAACCTCGGAATGGTGGAGAACGGCAACGTCATCCGCATCGACTCCCTCGACGCCATCCGCCGCGCCACCCCGGATCTGAGCGACCCCTCGGTCCGCGTGCCGCTGGCCAAGAAGATGTTCACGCCCAAGTACTCATCGGTCTCCTCGCTCGCGGTCGAGATGGAGAAGGGCAAGAGCCAGCGCGGTTCCGTCCGCGTCATCGGCAACGACATCTACGTCGAGGACGACTACGTGACTATGGAGGCGATAACCGAGATTTTCATGCGCAACGACCGGGTGACCAAGCAGATCCTCATTGAGGCGAGGATTGTCGAGGCCGGCACCACGCTCACGCAGGATCTCGGGGTACGCTGGGGCACCGGCTACGACCACGTTTCCGGCGGATCCCCCAACTGGGATACCGCGCGGTCGGGGTCGCTCAACCGCCCGAACACCCTCACCGGCGTAGGCACCTACCAGCCCGGCGAGTTCTACGGCGCGGCCGAGGTCTTCGAGGGAATGGGCCGCCTGGGCTTCGGGTTCATGAACCGCGCGGGCACCCTCATGCTGAACGCGGAACTGAACGCACACGAGGCTCTGGGAGAGACGAGGACGGTCTCCGCCCCGCGCATTATGGCCGCAAACGATCAGGAAGTCTTCATCAAGCAGGGCACCAAGATCCCGTACAGCGTGGGCGGGACCACCTCCGGAACCAACGCGTCCACCGAGTTCGAGGAAGCCATGATGGAGCTCCGGGTCACTCCGCACATAGAGGAGAACGGCGAGATAGTGACGCTCGTCATAAGCCTCATCAAGGACACCCCGGTCAGGGCCGACGACGGCTCCCTGGACATCGAGAAGAAGGAGGCCGGCACCAAGCTCATGGTCCGCAACGGCGAGACGGTGGTCATCGGAGGAATCATCACGGACCAGCAGATGACGACCAACAACCAGGTGCCGGGCGTGAACTCCATACCCCTTCTTGGCTGGCTGTTCAAGAACAGGGGAGTCACCAACACCAAGTCCGAGCTCCTCATCTTCATCACCGCCAACATCATACCCATATCGGTATGACGGCTCTCTGATCCCCCCCTCCGGCCTTCCGGCCGGAGGGGCGGGCGGGATACCTTGGCCCGCGGACTTGGGGAGGACCCCCCGGGACCGCGGGCTTTTCCGTTCATGCCTGAACTTTGATTCCAATGCGAAAACTCATCACTCCTCAAATGAGAGGGTGAACTCTTTACGTCCTCGGCATCGAAAGCACCTGTATTTGAGCCAAATCCTCGTCATCTCGTGCAACCCTTGCCCAAGCGCTTTGGCTTCTGAAAGGTCAAGTGAGGGGTTTTCGCAGTGGAATCAACTTTCCGTCTCTCTTCGGGCAGGGGAGGCCTGGCCGCTGGCGACCGACGTCCATGTGTGCTGCAGGGGACGATTTTCCGTATCTTGCGCAATAAATTTTTCGTATTATTTTAAACTGAATTTTCTCGTCAGGTTTTTTTCTCAGCTTTCTTCGCGCTTCATTCCCGCGGCGGGTTCCCGGAGCAGCTCCGCCGAGCGCGTTCCGCAATTAGGTTCATGGCACCAACGAATTTCCTCCGCAATCTTCGGGCTGGTTCCGCCCCTTCCGTCCCGGAAGTCCGGTTTCTTCGGGGCGCGGGGCTTCTTGGGATACCGGTTGCACGGGACGGCACGTATCCTGCGGGCGGACAGCCAGTCTCCCTACTCCGGAAACGGGAGGCGGGGGAGAGGGACTCGGCCGGGCAGGCTGTCCGGCTGAACCTTCTGGACGGGTTCCCGTTTCCTGCCTCCCTTTCTGAATGGGCCCTTCTCCTTCTTCATTTTTTTTCATTCTTCATTCTTCATTCTTCATTCGTCATTCGTCATTCTTCTTCTTCTCCTTCTTCATTCTTCTCCTTCTTCATTCTTCTCATTCTTCTTCTTCTTCTTCTTCTTCTTCTTCTTCTCCTCCTCCTCCTCCTCCTCCTCCTCCTCCTCCTCCGCCGCCGCCGCCGCCGTCTTCGGAGAGCTTCCCTACCGTCAGCCGAACTGGCCTGCATGGCAAGACCCGGCCCGGCAGGAAAACCTTGGGCCCGGTCCTGGCCGGACCGGCCCGGTCAGGGTAGCCCGAACCTGGCCGACTGGGCAGAGCCCCCTCGGCCGGGGATGCTCCGGCGATCGAACGGGG
>JAISEQ010000481.1 GCA_031264045.1 Deltaproteobacteria bacterium | reverse complement strand
CTTCAACATCATGGCCAAGGGCCTGGAGGGACTGGGAAAGGACCCGGACTGGCTCCATGACAAAGTAGTCCGGAAAGCTTCGGCTGACCGGATAGAGGCGTGTAGTGCGCCATTGATCGGGAGCATAGGGTTTCAGTAGCAGACCCAGTTACGGTCGAAACCATGAAGTGGCGTCTTTTAAGACTGTGAAATAAAGGACTATATTCCATGGAACTATCCCTAGAGTGCCACTAGTTGCAATATCTAGTCTGCTATTACTCTCAATTGCCCTAAATTACGCCTCTTCCCCCTCGCAGTAGTTTTGGAGCCACCCCCATCCGTGAACGGATACGCAGTTTAAATAATTACACTACATTTTATAATCGTAAAATATCCAATCTTTCTTCCGTGCCGATCTGCCGCTCAAAGTCTCTGAGGGCACTTTGGCTATTCAGTCCGTTGGGCAGATGGCCGACGCCTCACGAACGGTCGCGGCTTCGGGCATCCGGAAACGGGACAGTCCGAAACAGGGAAGCCGGCAGGCATCAAGCCGGACTTGGCCCTCCCGTCACCGGCCGTGCCGACCGTTCCCGCCGGAAAAGGACTGGCCTGAGGGTTGTCTGATAACACGGGATGAAGTTTTCCTTCTCCCCGGCAAACCCATCTTCCCCCGCCAGCTTCCGTCACCGTCCGCCTTCCTCATCCTCTTCCTGCTCTTCCTGCCCGGCACGCCATCTTCTCCCGCCTGCTCTTTTCATCCCCGCTTTCCCTCCCGCCACAGCTCCCGTCCTCCCTCCCTCCCTCCGTCCCTTCCTTCCTTCCTTCCTTCATGCCTTCCCGCCTCCTCTTGCCGCCATCCCGAACGCCTTGTGTCTTTACCATTTCTTCCCGCCGTTGCCTCATCCCCCCGCCTGCCGGCGTCTCCTCCAGGCTTCTCCGCATCTTTTCCGCGGCTTTTCCGCATCTTTTCCGCATCTTTTCCGCGGCGCAGGCCAGGACCGGTCCATGGGGCCGGGTGCGCGGAGGACGGGTCCGAGCGGAAATCCGGCTCGGCGGAACTCAGGATCAGAACCGGGCTCAGATCTGGGTTTTTCTTTGGTAACGGGAGCAGTTAGGGTGAATACAACATAAAACAATCATTTTCTGTCTCAAATTGGCTTGCAACGGACTAAAATGGACCAAAACGGATGAAAAATGGGGGGTGTTTGACTTTTCCGGAGGGGCGTGGTAGTTTTTTTCGGAATCGGCAGATCTGAGCGGCCCGGGAATGGGGCATCCGGATGTCGGCTCCTCCCGGCCGGACCCCCCCCGCGCCTGCCCGTCAGCCGAGATTCCTCCTTCACCCAGGGGAGGGGGTCCCGGCCCTCCCGCTCCCAGTTTCCACAGGCATGTTGCCAACCACCTTCAGCCGGAGGGGGGGAACAGTCCCCCTGCCCCCAGCGGGCGCCTTCAGGCGGAGCGCGTATGACGAGAAAAATTTGGGCCGTAAGGCCGGAACCCAACTTCACACACCGTCTGGCCGACTTCCTGTCCAACGACATGGTTGCCATAGGCTGGCCAGGCATTGGCGATCTGGGCGGGGGGCTCACCCGGGACGACATCAAGGAGCGGCTGAGCTCCACCTTCGAGCACTACGCCAAGGACTCCAAGCACGAGCTCTCCGTGGCTTCGGGCATTCTGGACCGCTTCGTGAACGTGCTCGCGGCAGGCGACCTCGTAATGGTCCCTAACGGCGAGGATGTCTACGTGTCCGAGCTGACGGGCGGGTACGTCTACCATCCCGAGCTCGACGGCACCGGACCCGATCAGGGCTACCCCCACTGGAGGTCCGTCAGGTACTTCAAGGGGGACAGGCCCTACTGCAAGATAAGCGAGCTCCCCCTGGGCGTCCGGAGGGCCATAGACTGCAAGCTGGCCATCTTCGCGATAGCCTCCGGGGCACCTGCCATGTTCAGGTTCCTTGGCATGGAGGAGTAGGGCGGCCTCTGCGGGAAGTTCCTGCGGCCCCGGCTTCAACTGTCTCCGGCGGCAGCGCCGGGCATCGGCCGGGGGCGGGCGCTTTCCGGCACGGGGCCCCTGCCTCCCGAAAGCGTTCCGCCTCTCCTGCCCGGTCAGGTATCTGCCGGACGGCTGCGTCCGTCATGGCCGTGCGCCGGTGTCGTGCGTTTTGTCCCGCAGTTTTCCCTGCGGGTTCGATCCCAGCCGGAGCGGATGCCAGTATCTCGGCGGGAATGCCATGGCCGCTTGCTGGATGCCAGGAACTGAAGCTGAGGGCCCGGGGGAATCGGAATGCCGTGGGCCGAAGCTGAGCGCCTCGAGCAGAAGGGGAATGCCCGTGAGCGCCGGGGTGAAGCGGAATGCCCCGATCTGAAGCCGAATGCACTGCCGGGAACGCGAAAAAGCCGATGGACATCGTCGACATCGTCCTCCGGCTTGACATGACCCTGCGCCGCAGCGCTGCCGCGCACTCGGCGGAATGAAGGCCGGGGTACACGGTGGTGTTCCAGGCTCACGGTGGTGTTCCATGCCCGAAGCCCGGCCCGGCTCATGGTCGCTTCAGGGTCCGGCGTACGGGCGTCAGCCGCCCTGAGGCGTCACAAGACGTCCCGCAGCTGCGGCGGTGCTCTTCATGTTCCGAAGGTTTCCTGTCCCCGAATGCCTCATGCTTCCGGAGACTTCGTGGTTCAGTTCAGGAACCCCAGCGGATCCTGCCGGACGGTCCTGGTTGCCCTTTCCCGGGGAGCACGGTCCTGGCGGCCCTTTCCTTGGGGAGCACGGGGCGGAAGGCTCCTGCCTCCGCTACTTTTTCTTCAGGATTGCTTCGAGGTCCCTCACGTGCTGCTCGGCGCGGGACTTGTACCGGGCGCCTCCGGGGAGCTTCGCCACCTCGCCGTAGTGGAAGGAGGCGACCTTGGCGTCGCCGGTCTGGTAGAAGTACTCCCCCAGGAGCCAGTGGCCCTTGGCGGCGTCCCCCTTGCGGGAGAAGAACAGCCCCGCCATCTCCAGCGCACGGGGGTAGCGGTTCCCGGCGGCCTCCACGGCCTGGTCGTAGGCCTTGGAGGCGTCGCCGTCCTTTCCCTGCATCTCGTAGGCGCGGGCCAGGCCCAGGATGGTCTGGGGGGTGGAGTCCCCGCGGCGGCGGGCCTCGCTGTAGAGCTTCACCGCCTCGTCGGGCTTGCGGCGCTCGAAGGCCAGATCGCCCGCGTCGGAGAGGTACTCGCCGTTTCCGGGGGAGATCTCGATGGCCTGCTGGTAGAACTTGTCCGCCTGGCCGAGGTTCTTGGAGCGCTGGGCCAGGACTCCCAGGGCATGCAGCGCCGAGGCGTCCCTGGGGTCGGCCTTCAGCCTGGCGTTCATGATGTTCCGGACCCTGGCCGGATCGCCCGTTATGGCCATGACCCTGTCGCGCATGGCGAGGTAGGTGGGATCGGGCGGGGCCGGGGGGGCCTCCTGCTGGTCCGCGAAGGTGGAGGCGAGCCTGGCTGGTATCCCCGGGTGGGTGGACATGTAGGTGGGGATCCTGCTGGAAAGGGAGAAGCTCTTGTCGTTCATGATCCGGAATGCGCCGTACATGTCCCTGGCGTTGTAGCCCGCCCTTATCAGGTACTGCCGCCCCTTGCGGTCCGCCTCGGACTCGTCGGCGCGGGAGTTGGCCAGCATCGACTGCATCGCCGCCCCGCCGGAGCCCATCATGACGGCCTGGCCGAGGGCCGCGCCGCTCCCGCCTCCCTGGGACATTAGGAGCGCTCCCGCTATCATGCCCGCGAAGGCGGCTATGGAGGTGGACCTGCCCTTCTCGGCCCGGAGGGCGAAGTGCCTGGAGGTGATGTGGGCTATCTCGTGGGCGAGAATCGCCGCCATCTGCCCCTCGTTTTCCAGGCTGTTGATGGTCTCCGTGTGCATGTAGATGTATCCGCCGGGAACCGCGAACGCGTTCAGCGAGTTGCTGAACACGAGGGAGAACGTGAAGGGCACCTGCTGGGGTCCCGCGGCCCTCAAAAGCTTCTGGCAGACCCGCGTGAAGTACTGGACGACGTACGGGTCGGTGAAGATGGCCCCCTGCTTGGCTATCTCCATGTGGACCTGGCGGCCCAGCTCTATCTCCTCCGCCTGGGAGACGGCCATCGCCGCCCGTGGACCGGCCAGGAGGGAGGCGAGGGCGCCGGCGGGGGAGAGCGAGGAAGGCGCGGGCGGTGCAGGGTGTGCGGGGACGGACGCAGCCCCGGGGCCGGGACCGGCCTGCCCGGAGGGCGGCGGGGCCGCTCCCGGCCCGTAGGACGCGGGACCGAAAAGGGACATGGCCGCGAGGGCCGCGAATGCCGTGAGGCCCGCCGCGAGCTTGCGGCGGACCGGGAGGCGGGTTCCCCCGGATGGAGTGGCGGTCGCAGGTGCCATGGTAAACCCCCGTGCGGGCGCCCCGGCACCCCGGTGCGTCCGTTGCCGATGTCCGGGTGCCGGGCGCCTGGACAGCGTCCGAACAGAATGTCATGGAGGCGCCGGGCAGCGCCTTACCCGATATGGTATCACAATTCGGGACGCGTCGGGGATACCGGCGTGGAGGCGGGGGGGAACGGGGAAGGCGCGGGGCCGGAGGTCTCCCGCTTTCGGGCGTCAGAGCCACGGAGGCGGGGCGGGGGGGCGCCCGGCAGTTCTGAAGGGGTGACGTCTCCGCCCGCTGTGAAGGCGCGGGCGGGGGGAGCCTGCCCCAGCGGCGGGGCGCGGGCACAAAATAGCCGGGAGGGGCGGAAAGAAGCATGTCTGAGCCCGGAAAGACCGGATGCCTCGCGGGAGGCACGGGGGCAGGGCAGGGCAGGGCAGGGCAGGGCAGGGCGCGG
>JAISEQ010000316.1 GCA_031264045.1 Deltaproteobacteria bacterium | reverse complement strand
GAACTTCCGGGACCCAATCCCCCGACGCCCCAGGAACTTCCGGGACCCAATCCCCCGACGCCCCAGGAACTTCCGGGACCCAGCCCTCCGGCGCCCCCGGAACATCCGGGACCCAGCCCTCCGGCATCTCCGGAACATCCGGGACCTCAGGGGCCCGCCCCTCCGGTTCCTGGTGCGCCCTTGGCTCCATCAAGTCCCAGATAGGGCACACGAAGGCCGCCGCTGGAGCCGCGGGCCTCATAAAGGTGGTCCTGGCACTCCACCACAAGGTGCTCCCCCCCACCATCAAGGTCAGGAACCCTCTCCCCCCTCTCAGGGAGGAGGACTGCCCCTTCTACGTGAACACCGAGTCCAGGCCCTGGTTCGCGAGCGGGTCCCACCCCAGGAGGGCCGGGGTGTCGGCCTTCGGGTTCGGGGGATCGAACTTCCACTGCCTGCTGGAGGAGGCCGGCGAGATCAAGATGCCCTTCGAGACCGGGGTGCATCTGCTGCCCTTCTCCGGGAAGACCATGCCCGAGCTCATCCAGGGCATCCAGGACCTGGCCGAGGAGGCCTGGCTCTCGGTACCCTCCGAGTCCCTGGAAAACGAGCGCCACGCCGCCGACTACTTCAGCCAGGCCGTCGACTACCTGCTCCGGTCGAGGCTGGGCGACTTCGCGAAGGACGACCCGGAAAGGATTTTCCTGGCCTTTCCCGCGGAGCGGGCCCGCGACTACCTGAGCTCGCTTCCGGAGATCCTGAAGGAGCACGGGCTCAAGACAGAAATCTTCAGCCTGCCCGACGGGCTGTTCTTCGGGAGGAAGGACGTGGGTCCCGCGCCGGATCTGGTGTACTTCGCGCCGGGCGCCTTCAGGCTCGCCGCCGGCACCGGCCGCGATCTGGCACTGAACTTCCCGCACTTCCAGATGATTCTCGATCTCTTCGCCGGGAGCAGGGCCGGCACCCCGCTGGGCCAGCTCCTCTACCCGCCCGAGCTTGCCCCCCGGGCGCTGAAGGACCGCTGGGCCTCCGAGCTCTCCGACCCCTCGGCCGGGTACTTCATCAAGCCCGCACTGGCCATCGCGCTCCACGAGCTCTACAGCTTCTTCGGGGTGAAGGCCGCCCGCACGTCCGGCCAGGGGCCGGGGCTGGTGGCGGCGCTGGTCATCTCCGGCTGGCTCCCGCTGAAGGAGGCCGTGAGGGCCCTGGGCGAGATCCCCCCCGGCGACCCGGAGGCCCTGAGGAGGGCCGTCCTGGGCCTTCCCGCGGAGCGGCCCCGCTCCGGGGGCTTCCCGGAGCTCATGGGAGCGGACGGCCGGGCCTTCATCTCGAAGGACCAGGTCGCGCGGCGCCTGGCCGAGGACCTCGAGATCTACCTCCGCGATCCGGACGCCTTCGACGCGGGGGCCGTGCCATCCCTGTTCCCGAACGATCTGATACTCCACGCCGGGAGCTCGCCCGCCGCCTTCGGGGGGAGCCTGGATCTCTCGAGCGAGGGCCGGATCCTTCCCGCCCCCCGGAACGCCCTGGACTTCGCGAAGAATCTCGCCAGGCTCGCCTCTGCCGGCCAGGGCGTCAACTTCCGCAACTGGTCCTACTTCACCTTCCCGCCCCCCAAGCCCGGGGGCCACCACGTCCTCCTCTCCGGCGCCAACACCTTCCGCCCCAAGGACCCCATGCCCCCCCGCCCGCCCCGGCCCGAAGCTCCGCCGTCCGGGGATCTGGCTGCCAGGGTGGAGGATCTGGCGAGACTCCAGCGCGAGACCCTGGAGAGGCTCGGCTCGCTCGAAGAGACCCTGGCGGCCGCGTCCGGCCCCGGAGGCCCCGTTCCCGGCCCCCATGAAACCCCCGCCCCAGCAGGCCGGTACCGCGAGGACGCCCCGGCAGCCCAACCCCACGCTCACGGGCAGGATCCCGGCCGCGGGTACGGCCAGTCCGCCCAACCCCACGCCCACGGGTACGGCCAGTCCGCCCAACCACACGCTCACGGGCAGGACCCCGGCCACTGGTACGGCGAGTCCGCCCAACCCCACGCTCACGGGCAGGATCCCGGCCACTGGTACGGCCAGTCCGCCCAACCCCACGCTCACGGGCAGGATCCCGGCCGCTGGTACGGCGAGTCCGCCCAACCCCACGCTCACGGGCAGGACCCCGGGCACTGGTACGGCGAGTCCGCCCAACCCCACGCTCACGGGCAGGACCCCGGCCACTGGTACGGCCAGTCCGCCCAACCCCACGCTCACGGGCAGGACCCCGGCCACGGCCTCGGCTTCCCGACCGTCCGAGGGACGGATACGCCTCCCGGCACCCGGCCCTTCCGGGGCCCGTCCCTCCTGGACGCCTACGCCGGCGGGGCTTCCGGAGCGGGCCGCGATCCGTTCGCGCCGCCCGCGCTCGCGGGCGTTCACCAGTCCGCCCACCCGGGCGGGGAATTCCCGGGAAGGGACTTCAGCTCCGGGCAGGCGCCGGCGGGGTCTCCCGCAGGCCGCGGCCCTGCGGCCCATCCCTCCGGGCCCAGGCCCGCCGGAGGCAACGGCAGCTCCCCCGTCCCCGGCGGCGGGGCCTGGAGGAGGCTCTGCGAGACGGTCTCCGGAGAGACAGGCTACCCGACCGAGGCGCTCCAGCCCCACATGCACCTGGAAACCGACCTGGGCCTCGACTCCATCAAGACCGTGGAGCTTCTGGCCGCCGTGGCCTCCCTGGTCCCCGGCCGCGAGCAGCGCCTGAAGGACGCCGGCAGGACCCTGGGCGAACTCGCCGAGGTGCTGGAGGACGCCTTCTCCGGACACGGGGGCGCTCCCCCGCAGTCCGGCCCGGCCGGCCCCGGCCCCTTCGCCGGACCCCCGGACGGCTGCGAGGAAGCGGGAGGCGGCTATCCCGACGATCCCTGCCGGGTCGAGGAGGGGGACTACCCCGGCTACAGCTCGGCGCCCGCCCCGGCGCCGGCGCATCAGGCCCCGCCCCGCAGGACCGGGCTCCTCACGGAGAGCTCCCTCGCGGAAACCCCGGCGGCCCCCGCGTCCCGCCGGGAAGGCGGAAGGGGAGCCGGCTTCCCCACCCCTCCCCCTCCCCCGGCGCCTGGCCCAGAAAGGGACGGGAGGGGCTTCCCCGAACTCGCGAGCTCCCCCGCGCTGGGGGCCGGCCCCGGCGCGGCGGAGCTGATACTGGACGTGATATCCCGGGAGACCGGCTACCCGGCCTCCACCCTCGGACCGGATCTGACCCTGGAGGGCGAGCTGGGCCTGGACTCCATCAAGAAGGTGGAAATCCTCTCGGCCATAAGCGAGCGGATGCCGGGCCTGGAGCCCTCGTCCCTCTCCAGGGCCGTGACCGTGGGCGATCTCATGAGCCTGGGCGCGGCCTTCTCCGAGCAGGCCAGGGCACTGAGGCAGGCCGGGCCCCCGGCGGCTTCCGCCCCGCGCCATTC
>JAISEQ010000305.1 GCA_031264045.1 Deltaproteobacteria bacterium | reverse complement strand
TTCGGCATTCGTATCGCGCAGATCCTGAAATGCCGCGCCCGGACATCCCGTCCCCGTTGCGGTTTCCTTCGGGACCGGCGGCATGAATGGCTTCCGGCCTTTCATCCCGTTGTGCCCTTAAGACTCCAGCTTCCGAATTGCGGCATGTGCCCGGCCTTGACGAGTATTGGCACAGAGCTTGCTGTTGAGAATTTCGCCTCTCGGAAGGGGCATCGCTTCAACGGGTCCCGAGCCCCGGTACCGCGGGCCGGGCCCGGCAGTCCAAACACGCCAGCCAATCCAGAAGGAGTTTATGAGATGGTTGAAATCAGGAATCCCGGTCTGATTAAGGTTGCCGCGTCCGTCGCGATCTCGGCGGCCATGTTCTTCGGCATCGCCGGGGTCGTGAGCGCCGACCGGTACATGGCCGCGGAGCCCGCCCCCGCCGTCTTCGCCTCGGGCGGGGAGGACGGATCCGGCGCTGTCTTCCAGCTGGCCGACAACCGCCGCGACCGACGGCACAGGGGCAAGAACTACCGCGACCGCCGGCACGACCGGGACAGGGACCGCAGGCACCACGGCAAGCAGAGAAAGGGCCGCTATGCCCACATCCCCGAGAGGTGCTTCAAGCAGCACGTCTACAGCGCCTCGTGCGACCGCTTCTTCGAGGAGGCGGACAGGAGGCGGTGACTGCCTTGTCCTCCCCGGTCCGGCTCCGCCGGACCGGGGAGGCACGGAAGCGGCAGGGACGGGCCGAACAGTGGCGGTCCGGATCCTCCCGCAGACGCGGCGCCCCCCTCCCTTTCGCGGGAAAGGGGGCATCCTGCCTTCAGGGCTGCCCCTGCCGGCCTCGGGACTTTCGCGCCGTCCTCCGGTTCCCGTCAGGTTCCGGCAAAGGACGGCGTGAACCTCTTCGGAGCGCCGCGGCAGGCCTTCCCACAGACGCAATGTCCCGTCGGGTCAGTGGCCTCGGCCTCCCTCCCCGGCCCCTCGAGGTGGCCTGCCGTCCCTTCCGGGGACCGACTCTTTCGGGGCTTTTCGCGGCGGGCTTGCTGTCCCTTCGGGAGACCATGCCCGAGCGGGCTCTGGCGGCGTTTTTCCCCAATTTTCTCTTCCTGACGCTTTCCCGGCCATCCCTGCAGGCCTGGCGTCCCCCTCCGGCTCTCGGGGAGGGATTCCCCTTCCTGTCCCCGGCGCCTTTGCCTGCCGGCCCGCTCCGGGCGGCGGGGCACTTGCCGGGATAGCCTTGCCGGGCGGACGGGGCGCGGGACCGGCATCAGGCTCCGGCGCCGCTGCGCGGGCCCACCTTATATAAAGGTCCTTCCGGCTGAGGCGAAGTGCCTCACGGGGTGTTCGGACATGGGTGACCGCTTTCCGGGACTTCATTTTTCGAATTTCGGCGCCCGATTTCGGGCTTTTTCTTTGAAATTCAGTCCAAGGGCCACCCGGTGGCATTTCCTGCGGGTAGTCCTGAGCCAATCCGGGTAATTTGGGCCCGGTCGGGCGGGTAGATTGTACGCGGTTCGGCACTCGCGTATCCGGTCAGGATGTCGGTTTCCCGGAGCGTGGGGGCTGCGGGGGGGCATTTTTTGAAATGGCGGCCGGTGCGCGGCCGACTGTCCGCGTCCAGCCGGGGTACGGTTTTACGTGCCCTGGAGGGTCTGTCCCGGAGGGCGGCGGGGCAGGTTGTCCGGAGACCGGCATCCGGATTGGCCCGGCGATTGCTTTGCAGTCTTCCCGAACTGGACGAAGTATCCGGGAACAGGTGTGGACAGCCAGCAACCGGCCGCCTGCCCTTCAGGGGCCGCCGCCGCAGACGCTTAAGGAGTGATGAGCATGTCAGCAAGCAGGACGAGGAGCCCCTGGAAGGCCCTCACGGTGTTAGGGGCCGCCTCCCTCATGGTGTTGGGCTTCACGGCAGCAAGTTACGCCCAGGACTCGGACGACAGCTCTGACTACGGCTCCGACACGGACTACAGCTCCGATACCGGCTACGGCTCCGACTCGGGCTACTCCGGCAGCTCGGGCAGGTCCGGAAGAAGCGGCGGGGGCAGCTCCGGAAACTACGGCAGCTCCGGGAGCCAGGACGGATCCTACTCGGAGAACTACGGGAGTTCCGGTCGCGACGACTCCTACTCCGGGAACGGAAGGGGGAACGGCCGCAGGCAGGGGTACAGCAACCGGAACCGCCAGGGAAGCGACCGCCGCTGGAACCACGGCCAGAGGAACAGCAGGGGCAGCCGGGTCGGCAACGGCCAGAGGAACCGCCGGGGGAACCAGTACGGCCAGAGCCAGAGCGGCCGCCGGGGGAAGCAGTACGGCCAGAGTCAGCGCGGTCGCCGGGGGAACCAGTACAGGCAGGGCCAGGGGAACAGCAGGGGCAGCCGGTACGGGCAGAGCCAGCGGAACGGCAGGAGCGACAGGTACGGCAACGGTGCCGGACGGCGCGGCAGGAACGCCAACGCGGGACGCAGCCGCGGAAACAACGGAGGACGCCAGGACGACTACCGCCAGAACGGGCGTAACGGCGGAGGACGCGACAGGCGCGGCCGCTAGAGTCCCACATAAGGATTTGAGGGCCCTCCCCGGATGAGGGAGGGCCGGGAATGCGGGAAGGTCCGGACCGAATAGGGGCGGTCCGGACCCTCTCCGCGAGACGGAACCCTCTCTTTCCGGAGCCCGGGAAGAGGGGGTTCCCCTTTTTTTGGGTCCGGCGGCCTTTTCCCGTCCCTATGGGCCGCAGGCGGAGGTACGCGCCTGGAGGGCTTGCCTGGAAGCCATGGCCCGGAACCTGTTCACCCCCTCCATTGCGGTCCTCCTGCCGGCCCGCCGCCCGCGGGGGAAGGGCCGGCAGTCAGGGAGCCGCCCAGCCAGGTGGAATGCCGGGCTAGGAGACCCTGCCCGGAACCAGCACTGCGCCCCGGACGCTCGTCCCGGCGAGCGGCTGCGGGGTTTCGCTCGGGCAGGCAAACTGCCAGGAGCTCCACGAATACGGTCGGGGAACCTACCAGCCACCGGTCAGGCGAGCAGCCTCGCGGCTGAGACGGCCATCTGAGGAGCGGGCACGCAGGTGCGCCCGCTCCGACCGGGACGTTGCCGGGCCGTGCCGGTTCTTGGGGAAGTGGCCCCGGGAAGATCGTGGAGAGGTGTCCGGGAAACGCGTGCCGGTCGGCCCTGATCCTTCCGGGAGCAGCGTCCGGCTCGAGATCCCGGAGGATGCCGGGACGGCCAATGTCGCGCGGGCGCATAGGTCGCTTTCGGCGTGAAATCGCCTCCGGGGCGGGCCTGGGGGCCCCTCCTGCTTCGGCGTGAAATCGCCTCCGGTGCGGGCCAGGGCGCCTCCGGGTTCGGCGCGAAACCGCCTCCGGGGCGGGCCTGGGCGCCTCCTTCTTCGGCGCGAAATCGCATCCGGGTTCGGCGCGAAACCGCCTTCGGGCGGGCCTGGGCACCTCCGGGTTCGGCGCGAAATCGCTTCCGGGCGCCTCCGGGGCAGGGTTTCCCGAGCTGGCGGAGCTGCCGCTCAGGCAGGGGATCCGATGGCGGGGTGGGGACGGGAAACCCGATTGGTGTCTCGGAGCCCGGACAGGTCGCTGGGGACCGTGAGCGGACGTTACCCGGCCCGAAAACCTGAGGCGGACATTTCGGCAATGGGGATGTCCTGCCCGGCAGTAGCCGCCGCGGTCTTTGAGGCTGAATCGTTGTGGGCTCCGGCGGAGTTCGCGGCGGACGCCAGCACCATGGACAACGGTGAGCCGGTGTCCCGCACCCGGATTCTCCCGTCGGCTGGGGGCCGCAGGATCTGGCGGAATGGCTGACGCCGCCGGAGGCGGGGAGCTTCCGGGATGTCATGGTGCCACCGCCCCGTCCGCGGCGGGAGCGAGCCAGGCCGCCGGGACGCAGGCCGGAAAACGCAGGAAATGCCCCGTCCGGGGAGATCGCCGGTTTCGCCCTGACGGCGATCCGGCTTCCTTCTGGAAGGATTGCGGGGCGGGCGTCAGTCTTGGACAGGGGGCCTTGGGACGCGCGGGCGGATGCGAAAGAAAGGGCGGCGGACGGGACTGGCCTTGTCTCGGGGGAGGGGGACGGGAGGGGAGGAGGTCCTCCTGGCGGTAAGCGGGATATAAAGGGCCGCCGGCGCGGGTAAGCTGTCTTCGGGCGGTGCGTTTCGGCTTTCCGGAAGAATCCGGGTATGCATGGCCGGAGACGGACTTCCGCGGCTGCCGGGCCAGGACCCCGGAGTCTCCGGACGGCTGGACCTCAGGGTGGAACGGCATCGGCGTCCGGGACTGCGGCCGCATGACCTTGCCGTGACGGGCACGTCTGCAGGCCGGGCTGGCTGTCCCGAGTGGCGGGGCGGTCCGGATGCCTTGAGTCTCTCCGGCGAATGACATGTCCTTTTCAGGTCTGGTGTTCCTGATTGCTAGCTATTTTAAGTTATAAATCTGCTATATAGACATACTGAAATTAAAAAACATATAAATGATAAATTTTTAGAATGCATCTGATTGCCGACTGGCAGATCCGGTGCCTGACGGGGAAGCCGGAAGCCAGGGGAACGTGCCCGCGTGGCAGGGGGAAGCGGGAGAGCCTCCCTTTGAACGGAAAATCCGCAATGACTGTTCGGCACTCGGCTTTATAATTTTAAGCGCATGTGCCTCCTCCCAGGACCGGGTCAGACGTCGGCTCGCGGGACGGGAAAATCGCGGCCGAACCTGTCCCGTTCCCCTGGCCTCTTGGGGAGGGGGGGACTGGCGGGAGACGGTGCCCGCAAGCATCGGTCCTGTCGGGAACGCGCCGGTCAGGACGGATGTCAGGCCCTCCCGGATACTCCCGCGCTCCGGCTTTCCGGGGGCAGGACCGGGGCGGGCGGCAAGGCTTTTCCGGAGGGATTGAGGATTTCGGCCTTCCGGCAAAGGTACATGTGCAATTGCATGCCGTTCTGTGCTATGCTGAGCCTATGTTGGAACATGCCGTGCAATGCAGTGCCATGCCGTGCCGGACCGTGAGAGTCCCGGCGCGGTCGTTTTCCGGCAGGCCAATTGCTGCCGCATGTGCCGGACGCAGGCAACATGCCTTCCATGGGCACCTGGAAGTCCCGGTCCGGCGGACTAAAGGCGTCAAGGGTCCACAGGCCAGCTGTCCCGTCTGGTCACGGATACATGCGTCTCCATGTGTGAAGCGTGGTTCACTGCCATGTCCGGCGAGGTTTCCCGCACATGATCGCGCCGGTTTCCGGGGCGTCCGCACTCCGTGCAACAGGCCCCGCCAGACGGGTCATGAGTAGATATTACGCAGTGTTACCGGATAATTCCTATCCGGACGCCGTGTGGGCGTACTACATGCGGGATCCGGGAGAGACTCTCTGTGCCCCTGCGGAAACCTTTTGATATCATGGTATCCGGTTGCTTTTATCTCTCTATACCCCTATCTGTCGCATTTTCCCATATCTTCCATTCTGGAGTCCTTGATTTAACGGCATTTTGAGTCGCACTGATGCCTTTCGCCTTCCAATATCCAGCCTGGCAGGGATTTTGCAGTCGTCACCTTGGGACCCGACTCCCGGGGCCCGCATCATTAAAATGCAAGGAGCAGTTCCTATGGTAACCTTCAGAAGCTCCCGCGCCGGTCGTCTGGCGGCTTTTGCCGCCGCAGGCCTCATGGCTGCGGGCATCTCCTCTGTGGCCCTCGCCCAGGGCGGTTCGTCCAACTCTGGGGGACGCGCTGAGGGCGGTAGATCCCAGGGCCAGGGCTATGAGATTACTGATACCGACTATTCCGGGCCTTCCCAGCCGGGGGGAGCCTTGGTCGGTGACAACACCGTCAATCAGGGCGGCGGTAGGGGCGGCGGCCAGGGCGGCGGCTCCGGCAATCTCGGCGGCGGCCAGGGCGGCGGCGGCCAGGGCGGCGATTCCGTCATCTACGGCGGCGGCCAGGGCGGCGGCCAGGGCGGCGGCTCCGGCAATCTCGGCGGCGGCCAGGGCGGCGGCTCCGGCAATC
>JAISEQ010000166.1 GCA_031264045.1 Deltaproteobacteria bacterium | reverse complement strand
GCGGAAGTCTCCTGGGAAGGCGGTGGGATGCCGGAGTGGGATGGGGCGGGAGTCTCCTGGGAAGGCGGTGGGATGCCGGAGTGGGATGGGGCGGGAGTCTCCTGGGAAGGCGGTGGGATACCGGAGTGGGATGGGGCGGGAGTCTCCTGGGAAGGCTGTGGGATGTTCAGGACAGGACTGGACTATCCGCCTTTTCCGTGGCGGAGGCGGACGCTTTTCGGCTCCTTGCTGCGGACTAGGCATGGGTCAGCTCAGGAGGGTTGTGATTTCAGATGGCTCGTTCGGGAACCCGACTGACGATCGCGGGGGATCGGTCTTCCGTTTCGGACGCCCCGGCGGACTGTGAAGTCATGGTCTCATCAAGGTGCCACAGCTGTTGTTTAGCCTTTCCGTGATATTTCGCGTTCCTGACGCGAGCCGTATTCTGGGAATTCCGTTTCATGGGCGGCCGCTGCCTTCCAGTTCAGCTGGAGCAGAAGGTCTGATGCCGGGGCAACCTCCCGGAGGCTTATGATGAACGTGAGCGGGGCAAGGCTGGTACGGCACCTCAGAGCCACTTTCTTTTCGATTTGAGGGAATGACCCGCAAGGCCCACCTTCCGTTTGATTCCGGAGTTCCGTTTATGCGTCATGGGATTTATCCGGTTGCAGGATGTCGGACTTCCGGTCGACCTGAATCGGGAAGGCAGGAACTCCAAGGAGGTGCTCATGACGAGTCTAATCATAGTGTACTGCTACAAAAATCGCGTTTGCATAATTATATATAATTATACCATAATAAAATATAAATAAGATATAGTTGGTCCGAAAGGAGATGAAGTTTGTCTCGTGAAGCCAGCCGCCCCATCATTGAACCAGAAGCCATGGCCGTCCTGACCATGATGGCCCAATCCCTGATTTTACCGTTCTGCCTTGTCATACGTGCCTGGATAGTGATCCTGAGCCATGCGGGAAAGAGCAACGATGAGATCGCGGCATCACTCAACTTGCACCGCAATACCGTAGGAAAATTGAGAAGAAGATTCATAGCTGACTGGCTCAAAGGCCTGGACGACGTTCCGCGCTCCGGCAGGACCAGAACATATGATCATGATAAGGTCAGAAACGAGATCATGAAGACCCTGGGGAAGCCTCAGCCCAAACGCTATTCCCAGTGGGAAGCCAAAGCTGTGGCGGCAAAACTGGGAGTGTCCGAGGACATCGTAGGGAGGATACTGCGGGCGAACCACACTAAGTTCTGCAGGACGCCTCAGCCCTGGTGTGTGAGCACGGACGCCTCAGCCCTGGTGTGTGAGCACGGACCCCTCACCCAAAATTCAACGGACGTCGTGACCCTTTACATGTACCCGCAGAAGAACTCCTCAGTCATCACGGTCGATGAGAAGCCCGGCATCCAGGCCGTCGAAAGACCCAACGGATACGTCAGGACCAGGACCGGGACCACCATCAGGGGCAAGAACAGCACCTACGAGCGTTGCGGGACGATGACAAACCTGTTCGATGCAGCGGATATCAAGAAAAGAATGGCGTGGATTAAGACTTACGAGGGAAGAGGCGGCTTGAGTTTGTGAAGTTCATGGATTACGTGGTGAAGTCGGTTCCGGCGCGAGCGATCCGGACAACGGAGTCAAGTTTCACGTTTGATTCAGGAAATTCATACCTCCCGAACGGACCCATAAATTGTCAAAATTATAATCGACAAGTAAATTTTGCAACGACAATGGGTTGAGCAGACGGTCCGCTCCGTTCCAGCTGTACCCGTCGTACCATTCGTCAATCAGTTCCATGAGTGATTTGTGAGTAAATTTTGGACCAAATTTTTTCATATCTTTGAAATTTTTCAAAGCTGCATCTAGATGCGAAGAATAGAATTTTAGGATTTCTTTATGGGTGAATCCGCATATTGTAGCATATCTTGGTTGGAAAGTGATGTCCCTGAGATTGTTCATCGCCGAAAACACGGATAATTGCGAGAATTTGGTAATTCCGGTTATGAAAACACGATCTATCATGTTTTCGCATGATTTCAACGCGTTGTAGAATCCGTGGAGGGTACTTTTTGCGATTTCAAGACTGGCTGGATCAGTCAGGTTGTTGACTATGGGAGCGTCGTATTCATCGATCAGTACTATTATCTCCCTCCGATCCGCGACCAGCCCGTCTTCAGTTCCCATACCTGTGGTAAGTATCGGGATATTCGCATAATTCCAGTAAAGGGTTTCTACCGTTGCGATGAGGCTGTCAGCCGAGTTCCGTTCCTCGATAGCGAATCCCCTGAATTTTACGAAACGCCGAAGGGATGTGGCAAGGTTTAGGTCCAGCGAGGACGGGTCGTCCCCGAAAGCGTTCATGCTGATTCTGAGCACGTGCGAACGGGGCCACTCGATGTCCCCGCGTAGCCTGTCTATCGCGAGTCCGGAAAAAGCTCTTTCCTCCCGGCTGCGGCCTGCTCCAGGGTATCGATCAGAAGCGTCTTGCCGAACCGTCTGGGGCGGGAAAGAAAAAGACATCGGCGTGGGCCGGCAAGAATTTCGTGGACGAATTCTGTCTTGTCCACATAATCGTAACCTTCGTTTCTCAGTAGTGAAAAGTTTGCTATATCTATGCCTATTTCCGGGATATCCGAACCGTCCGCTTTCGTCATGGGTACCTCCGTTGGCGTTCTGTACTGCCAGGAGTCGGTCTGCCGTGGGGCGGAATCCCGTCCAAGAGTGAATTAGATTTTCTTCAATTGAATGCCGGAAGCAAGCTGAGGGAGAGGCGGACATGGGGGCGTCAGACTTCCGGCCCCGTTTTGTAGGGTATTCCTGACCCGGACTGGCTACCCATGACCCAGTACAAGATGGCCTGTGGATAGAAGCCAAAGTGCGCAGGATAACAGGTATCCTTAATTATATTTAGGCATATGCAGATTTGGTGCTGAATATGGGCAGTTTTGAGGCGGCTTGCTAGATGGCACAGATATAGTAGTTGGCATAATAAGACGCAATATGTTGTACAATATCGAACGCCCCTGCTTCAACCTCTTTGAGTTGGTATTCATGCCAACCTGGATTGACAGCAGGACAATGCCTGTCTTCCTTGTCGAACGCACCGGGACAGTGCTCCTGAGCTGAGAGGGCATGAGAGACACGCCGGCGGCAAGGCTCTCATGACGAGCCAGGACTCGGCGGGAAGCGGGGAAACTTTTCATGGAGCACGGGGTCGAATGTTTCTCGGACAAGTCCTGTCCAGGCTGGCAAGGGAGATACGACTATGGGAAGGTTGAGCTCGACATCCTGAACACGCTCGGCAGGAAGCCTCCAGATGGCACTTCATTGCGGACCGTCATAAAAATGGTGGCGGAGGGCCCCCCCATGTCCTAGGACATCACCGGGAGGATACTGCGGAAGGTCGGCATAAGGCTCGATGAGCTCAGGACCCGGAGCGTGAGCCGGGACCCCAGGTTCAGCGAGAAGGCGGCGGAGTCATCAGCCGATGCATGAAATTCTCTGAGACCCAGTTCCGATATATGCTTACGAATTTCTGCGACTGAACAATAGATGTTGAGCCTGGAAATCAGTCCGCAACTGTAGAACACACGCCAATTGAGCTGTTTTGCGATGCGGATAATCAAGCGCAGAAGGATCTTCATGCGGCAGGATCGCCCTGCGTTGTAGCCGCAGAAGGCGGTAAAGGGTACCTTAAGGTTTATCCCGACTGCCATACAGAATTCTTTCCTTACCATCACCCAAGCCCCTTTTAGCCGTTGGGAAGAGCGACAATATTACATGCGAACAATACAGCCTGCCATGCGGATTATTGGAGGACATAAAGTCTCCGGTAAAAGTCCACTGGTATGTTACTAAATATTTTTCGTGCATGATCGTCAGTACATGCGCAACATTGTTGTATCAGACGAACGATTGAGACCTGGCACCCCGCCGCCGATCACTATAACAGCCCAGCCGTGGAGGTATTTGCCGGTTGCGTGGCATCTGAATGGTTACCGAAATTATTAATAAAAATAACCAGATTGTTTAGGATGATTGGTAAGGATTTATAGCTGTTGCGTTATGAGATATTTCCTGAAGTTTAGCAATGTCAAAATCAGTATGGCAATATCAGTTGGTGAATTATATTTGTTATCAGTATATTTATAATCATTTGCGATATCGGTGAGCTTGGTGAGTTTGGTAATAATGCTCTCCATAAATATACCTGGAGTCATGTCAAATTTACTAATATCGATATGAATTATCGCATAAGATTTCCAATTTGACTTGTAATCAGGTAGTTTTATTGTAAAATTTTTAAAAATCCATTATTTCCTGAAACTATCGGCTTGATGGCATCCATCGGCTTGATGGTATCCAATAGGAGCGATTTCCCGACCCTGTTCGGTCTAGAGAGGAAGAACGGCCAGTATGATTCCGTGAATAAATCAAGCGCTATCCTGGACTTGTCCATCAAGACAGCATCGTTGTTCATGAACACTTCTAATGTTTGGCTACCTGTAAAAATCGTATTTTTCGTGGCATATTACCCAACCCAAAATGCACTCAATTCAGGTAGGATTTGACTGATAAGAAAAAATATCATCGAAGATGCCCTGACCTACTGCAGACCGTTCATCTAACAGTACCCAGACGAGGGCGATGAAGTGTCCGGAGGGATAGCAAATCATCAGGAGTTTTTTCCTGCATTGATTTTACGAAATTGATGCATTCCCGTGTTTTTGCCAAAACTAATCCGGAAAGATACTGCACGAAGGGTTTCAAATTGCCTTTATTGGCTTGATCAAGAGTATCAATATAATTTGATTTATCTTCTGCTGCTACGACCGGTTTAAAACAACCACCTTTGATATACACCATAGAAGCAAGAACTCATGAAACCCGATCGTTTCCATCCTGGAAAGCGTGAATTTGTATAAATCGGTGATGAAACCAGGTAGTTTCTATATCTGTAGGAACAGCTGCATCTACATGTGATTTATACAACTTCAGGATTCGGTCCATTTCGCTTGTAACCTGTTCAGGTGGGCAATATTGATGAAGAAGACCATCTTTTGTATGTGGGGTGTTGCCATTTTTTTAGTCACATTTAAAGATGTGAATTCTTTCCCTTTTTCCTGTGGAATATATTCCGGCAGCAGAATACTGGTTTTGGACTAACACAGAATGAATTCCTCGTATAAAGTGTAAAAAAACAACTGATCCAAATATAACCTCTTTATAAAGATAACTGATGACTTTAAAATTATTTTGTATTATCAATTCCGTATCCATGTGCCCCAAACCGTTATTCTGATGGGGTAACACAATGGAATCAAGGCCGTGTTCAATCAAGCTTTTCGTTATATTTCCGTTTATCCGATAAAGATTTCCACCTGTCCAGTCTCGATCGCCATCTCGCGGTTGCTCTTTTCCTTGAAAGAATCAAACAGATCATGCCTTATCAGCTTCCTGGCCTGAAACCATTCATTTTAAAATCTTTGAAGGCCGGATCTGATAAATCCATGTAGTTATCTGGTAAATCCGTAATGGGCTCTCATTTATGATAAATTCCAACCATGACATCCTTCGTAACCTGAAGGCGGGGATTCCGGATCGTGCCGCAAAGACCGGGTGACTTCTCGGATACCCGGATCATGAAACTTTCCTTTCAGGCAGATGACAAGCTTTTGGCAACCGTTTAGCCCTGCTGCATGTCCATATAGAGAATTCCGTTCGTGGGTTGGTAAGGCATCCTGACTTGAGGACAAAATATACGAATAGGGTATCAAGCTTGATTCGACTGCAAAAACCCCTCCCCTTCCAACGTGAGGGTGAACGTTATGAGTTTTCGGAATGAAACTCCCTGCGTTCAAGCTAAATTCTCGCCAATTCGAGCTTCCCTTGCGTACGCACAGTGGTCTACAAAAGGCCAAAAGAGGGCTTTTTGCAGTGGAATCAAGCTTTATTCGTAACTGTCCAGCTCCCCACCCATAATAGGAAAATTGCTGTTGAATTCATAACTGTTCAGCTGCCCCGCTGCCGGGGCCGACCGCTCGACGGGGCTATTGAAGTTATCGGCGGCGGGGTGCCCGGTCTCCGCCGTTCGGCGGATGCCACTATGTAGCGCATGCACTGACGCTCATGCTGAACATATGTTTTCGGCATACCAGGCGCAACCGTCCGCAGGAGCTTGTCGCTCATGCCGGAAGATAACGTGAGGGAAGGGGGTTCGAGGGGCTTTGGCGGTCGGGAAACTTGCGGCTCGTACGTGTCGGCCCGACATGTCGGCCCGGACACCTGCGGCCGGGATACTGACGTCCCGGTGAACGTTGAACGTCGCGGGCGGGATTCCGACGGTCCGGTGAACGTCGCGGGCGGGTTCAGTGGACCAGTTTGAAGACTGGCTTTGTCGGCGGGCCTTCCGGTCCGGGCCCCCCGTCTTCCGGTCCGTCGGGGGGCTCCTCGGGCGGGACCTCCCCGTCGTTCCCGGCGGAGGCATCGGTGTCCAGGGCCTTTATGAAGACCTTCCTGCCTTTCATGGTGAAGATCTCCTGCCCGGTGAAGTGGGGAGTCTGGAGTGTGATGCACCAGTTCGCCGGGGGGAAGGTCAGGAGCAGGATGCTCATGTGCCACCATTCGTCCCGCTTGGAGTCGTCCAGGGTGAAGTCAGTCACCAGGGCGTAGTCGGCTACCGTCTGGTCGTCAGAGATCTCAGTAACGATGAGTATCGTGTCGCCTTTAACGGTGTCTGCCTTAGTCCTGAGCTGGCTTTTCACCTCGTCAACCAGGGTGTCGAATTTTGCTTTGAAGACGACCAAAACCGGCTCTCCTTTGAGGCTCGAAGGGCGGACGGGGGACAGCTGCCGCGGCGACGGGAAATCCCCGCGCTGCCCAACGGACGGACGGGGAGCGCCGGGCCCCGGCCGCGCGGTGCCGTCGGGGCCCCGCGCTCCCGGGGTCATCGAACGGCGCGGCCGATCAGGGCTTTTCGGGATCCTTGCCCTCCGGACCGCTCCCGCCGGCGGGACTGCCTTCCACGGGTCCCTCGGGGGCCTCCGAACCTCCGGGCCCTCCGGCCCCTTCCGGATTCCGGGGGTCTCCGGGGGACGCGGTTCCTTCCGGTCGCCGCTCCCGGCCTGGGCGCTGCGGGGCTTCCGGAGAGGGATAGCCCTGCGGGGCTTCCGGAGAGGGGTAGCCCTGAGGGGCTTCCGGAGAGGGGTAGCCCTGAGGGACTCCTTGGGGGGGATAGCCCTGCGGGGTTTCCGGAGAGGGGTAGCCCTGAGGGGCTCTCTGGGGGGGATAGGCATGCGGGCGGGACATGGCCATCCGCTGCGCGGGAGTGATGCGCTGGGGCTTGGGTGCCCTGGGGGAGCGCTTCCACAGGGCCGTGGTCGAGAAGGCTTTCCAGCCCCAGCGGAGCCAGCGCACGACGCTCACGGCCATCCAGAGTGCCCAGGCAAGCATGAGTACGCGGTACAACGGCCCGGGCAGCGTCACGGCCCAGGCGCGGTCGAAGGGGCCGGAGGCGCGGTCCTGGAACCAGCGGAGGCTGTGCTCGGAAGAGCCGTTCCCGGAAACGGACATGTTGGGGGACTCGAGAAGGCCGTGGGTGAGGCCCCTGTAGATGAGGTAGAGCGCCACGGCCGTCCACAGGACCAGGAGGAGCTGCAGGGCGTTGAAGCGCCAGGGCCTCCTGACGTCGCTGAACTTCCCGGCCCGCAGGCCGAGCGCCAGGAGCCAGCCGCAGCACACGAGGGACGCCTCCACGGAGAGCTGCGAGATGCCTATGAAGAAGAGCAGCCACGATACCGTCCTGAGCGGCGTGAGCTTAAGGGCGCTCAGGAAGAAGGCGAAGATGAGGAACGCCCCGGCGTGCGACCAGAACAGCACGGCCGGACCCTGCACCGGGCCCCCCACCATGAAGGTCCAGCGTTCCGGGGGCAGCTCCAGGGCGGTGGCGACGTTTGCGGAGGGCATCCCCAGATCTATCTCCGGCGTCACGCTCGTCATGCCCGCCACGGAGGGCAGCGTGAACTCCACGGTGAGGGAGTGGTTGCCGGGGTTCAGGGGCGCGGTGACCGTCGGGCCCTCACCGCCCGGACCCGGCCTCCCGAAGGGGAGCGGCCTCCCGTCCAGCTTGAGCTCCTCGGTGACGGCCCCAGCGGGAAGCCGGAAGCTGTGGTTCCCGCCCTGGCTGGATCTTATCGTGAGGGCCAGGTTGGCCCTGGTCACCTCCCTGCCCGCCTGGACGGCTAGCATCACGTCGTCCGCCACGAGATACCGGCCCTCCACGGGCTTGGGGCGGGTGACGGTGAGTTTTAGAGTGTCGCCCGGGGCCGGCCTCCACTCGGGGTTCCAGAACCCCGAGTCGGATATGCTCAGGACCGGGGGGAGCCCGTCCGTCTCGACCCTCCACAGGGTGGCGGCGTCGAGGATCCACGCTTCGGACCAGGGGCCGTCCGCCGCGGCGAGCGTGAGCGAGCCGTCTTCGGGGAGCCTGAGCGAGCTTTCCCACGACCTGGAGGGGGCTCCGGGGGAGAGGGCCAGGTGGGCCTTGCCGTCCTCCACCGAAAGTCCCGACGCCGTGGGCATCTCGCCGGGGACGAGCGGCACCGTGAGGGTGAAGGGCGCGTCCAGCGGGGCCAGGGGCTCCACGGAGGTGAGGACCTTCAGGTCCTGTCCCAGGGACACGGTGCGGGTGAGCCTGAAGAAGGGCTTCACGATGCTTGGCGCCCCTCCCGCGGCCATGTTTCCGGTGCCGGGGCCAGCCGATCCTGAAGATCCCGCGGCTCCGCCCGGGCCGTCTCCTTCAGCGGTTTCCGCGCCGCCGACCCCTCCTGGTTCCCCGGACTCTCCTCCGGCCTCACCGGATTCGCCGGCATCTCCGCCGGATTCCCCGGATTCGCCGGCATCTCCGCCGGATTCCCCGGTTTCGCCGGTACCGCCTCCGACCGCCTGCGGGCCGCCGGAAACTTCCGCGGCCCCGTCGGCCCCTTCCCCGGCAGTCCCGCCCGGGGATCCCGCCGCCGGGGCTCCGGGGGAGTCTCCCGAGCCGCCTTCCGCGGCGCCGTCCCCGGTTTCTCCGGGAACGTGCGGGGGGGGGTCGCCCGGGGTTTCCGGAGGCGCCCCCCCGGGAGCCTTCCCGGCCGTCCTCGACAGGAAAACCGCGTTCCCGGTCAGCTGGCCCTGGGGATTCACGCCCCTGAGCTCCCAGCCCGGGGCGGCGAGCCTGGCCCTCATGGGCCTCGAATCGCGTGGGAAGCTTATCTGGAAGGCCCCCGTGTCCTGAAGCCTTCCCTCGAGGAGCACCGTGGAAGCGCCCTGGGGCGCCAGCACCATGTGCAGCTCCCCGTCGTAGACCAGAAGCGGCATGTCCTTGGAGTCCAGGGTGGCCCTGACCGGCTGGAAGATTTTGGGGTCCAGCTGGGGAAGCGCCACGAAGGCCTCGCGGGACGTCTCCACCTGGATGGCCAGGGCCAGCGTCCCCTCCCCCGGACGGATCTCGACGTCCGGGATGCCCGGGGCTGGGCTGTCCGGAATGTCCTTGAGCCTGGACTCCAGGGCCTCCAGGAGCTCCCTGGGCGGGAAGGGGCTCGCGGAGCTCTGGGCGTGGGCGCTGGCCGGAAGGCACAGGGAGGCCAGCGGGAGGGCCAGGGCCAGCGCGAGGGCCGCCGCCGGAGAGCCCCCCGTGGCGCCGGAGCTTCCCGTGCCCGAACCCTGCGCTCCCCCTGGGGACCGCCGGGGCGGGAAGAGCGCGGAGAGCCTGGGCGGGTAGCCCTCCGGGAGCCTCAGGCCCAGCATGGACAGGGAGAACCACACCGCCAGAATCACCCGCAGGACCCCCAGGAACCTGTTGACGCCGGGGCCGGCGAGCACGAGGCCGGTCTTCTGATCCTTCGCGACCTGGCCGTTGTAGTCCAGGGAGACCGTCCTCCAGCCCCAGGAGGGCCTCGGGAAGCTGTTCTGGGCCTTGGCGTCGGTCTGCACCGCCTGCATGGAGTTCTGGGTGGTCATCCTGATCGACTGCCTCGGGGACTCCACGGACAGGGTCCCCGCCGCGCCCGCCATGATCTGCCTGGAGTCCCTGAAGGACTGCCTTTTTCTGGTAGGTTCATGGGAGGGCGCGGCGGGCGCCGCCGACATTTCCACCGCCATGGGCATGGGCTTGTCAGCCCCCGACTCGCTGAAGCCGTCGGTTACCTCGTCCGTCGTGAAGTCCTCGTCGAAGCTCATGGAGCGATTCGAGGCGGCGCCGAAGGGGACCGGGAAGCCGCTTCCCCGGTAGAGCGGGGCCGAGGGTCCGAGCGCCCAGCTGGAGCTCCAGCCGAAGTCCGTGGGCTCCAGTTGCGGGTACGCCGCCCAGCGGGCCTGGAGTATCACGAAGCTCGCGCAGGCGATCACCAGGAACATGGCGCTAATCGTCCTCCAGGCGGACACCACGAAGCGGGCCTTGCCCGTGGGCGGAAGGACCTTCAGTATCGCGGCGGCCGCGAGCAGGTGCAGGTACACCAGCCTCGGGGAGAGGTACTCCTGGTACGAGACGGCCAGCATGGCCGCGCCCAGGATCGCCCAGGGGAGGCCTATGAGCTTCCATGTGGCGAAGACTATGACAAGCACTATGAAGAGATCCAGGGTGGTCCAGCGGTCCCGCCAGGAGGCCGGGAGACGGTCCCCGCCCGTCGCGTCCGCGCCGGAGACGTTCACGAGCTTCCATCCCGGGGGCAGGTTCAGGGTGGCGGTCCTGGCCGAGAGGCCCTGGTCCCACCCCGCCGCCGGGAAGTCCCCGTCGAAGTCCGGGATCCGCAGATCCGCCATGAGATCGACGCTGCCCCTGCGGAGCTGCACCCCCGGGGCGTCCTCGCCCTTGGAGTTCTTCTGCCAGGTGATCACCTGGGCCTCGCCGTTCAGGGTCGCCTGGCCGATCTCGAAGGGGGGGTCGGCCGTGAGCCTCCAGTCGCGGCGCATCTGGCCCCGGAGCCGGTCGCGGCAGGTCAGGCCCCCTCCGGAGTAGTCCAGCCAGCACTTCCTGGACAGCGTGAGGAGGTTGGGTCCGGGATCCGGGTCCCCGCGCCTCAGGGTGGTGACGGTCAGGCTGTCGCCTTCGTCCAGGGCGTAGACCGGAAGGCCGGTCCAGGGGATGTCCGCCTGGGAGGCGTCTATCTGCAGGGCCCCCTCCACCTCGGCCTGGCGGAGGACGGGATCGGCCTGGAACGCCCAGTATTCCTGCCCGAAGATCCCGGACACCGGCCCCAGCCGCTCCGTCCCGCCTACGGAGTAGGGGGAGGGGGAGCCAGCGCCCGGTCCGGAACCATCCCCGCCGCCCGGAGCTTCCGTGCCGGCCCCGCCCGGGGAGCCTGCGGGGACGCCTACGGCGGATCCGCCGAGGGGCTCGCCGGTCTGCCGGGTCTCGATGTAGACGTCGTAGGTCCCCGGGCGTACCTGGATCCTCAGGCCCTCGCCGGTGAGCCTCGCCGGAAGGGGTGACTGGAGGGACACGGGGATCCCTCCGGGAAGCAGGACGCCGGGTATGAGCTCCTCCCGCGGCTCGCCGGAAACGGTCACCCTGGCGCGCGAATATACCAGCAGGGGCTGGTCGTCCTTGACGAGCCTCGCCATCCTCACGTCGATGGAGTCCCACTCGTGGCCCGCCTGGGGAGCCTCCTCCCCGGGGGCGGCCGAGGGCGCGGGGGCCTGCGGGTCCCTGAGCCAGATCCTGGCGGTTCTCGATCCCCAGTCGATGTCCGTCTCAGGAAACTCGAGGGGGCTGCCGTTCACCGTGACGGCCGGGAAGGGCCCGAGGGGCACGGTGACCGTCTCCGGGAGCTGGGTCCAGGACCACGCCCCGTTTATCTCGTGGGAGCCTTCCTGGAGGAGGGCCGCGGGTCCCCCCGCGTCCACGCCCACCGCCACGCGGTCGCTGAAGAGCCCCGAGGCCTCGTAGACGTCCCTGGGCCAGGACTTCAGATCCCCGGGGAGCCTCACGGAGCGCTTCCCGCCGCGCACCTCCCAGGTGCCCTTGAAGATCCCCCCCGTGTCGGTGAGCTCTATGGAGAGCGTCACGGGAAGCACGCAGTACTGCTCCGAGTATCCGTTGGGACCGGGAGGGCACAGGTGGTACTCCTCCCCGAAGAGGACCCAGTTGGACCAGCGCTCGAGCTCCGGCGGGGCTCCGGTCTCCTCGAAGGGCACGGCGAGCGCCGCCGCGGGGAGGGCCAGGAGAAGGAAGGCCGACAGGCAGAGCGCCAGGGCCCGGACGGACGCGGGCGTCCGCGCCTTTCGGTCCCCCCGGACCGCCGTGTCCGCCGGGGCCGTCCCGAAGGCATGCGGGGACGGGGAAAGGATCGTATGCGCTGCGGCGGAGGTGACGGATGCTCGGGAGGCCGCGGGGCTGGCTGCGGTCATGGGGTCCTTCTTTCGGGTGCCGCCGAGAGCCCGGCAAGGCTGGGGCGGGCGGAAAGCCGGGGCTGCCGGAGATGCCGTGGGAGATTGCGCGGGAGATTAAGGGACGGGGCCTTGCGGAGCTCGGAGGGCCCCGAGTCGGGGTCGGGGGGAATTCGTATAGTGGGATCGGCTTGCTGGACCAATCTTACTCCGGGGCCCGGGCCTTTGTAAACCTGGGGAAGCTCCTAGATCCTTGATCCTGCGGGTCTCCGGCGCGCGGGGGATCAAGGTGATCCGGGAGCGGGGGACCGTTGGATCCGAGTTCGCGGAAGTTCCGGTGCGGACTCGGGAGCATGGTTCAGGAGGGGAGCGGGATCTGGGTGCCAGGAGGGGAGCGGGAGGCTTCCTGTCCTCTGCCTGCGGTATTGGGAGGGGGAGTCCGGATGCCGGGTCCGGGGACGGTGCGTGCCGTCTGCCCCGGGGGTTTCGGAGAGTCTCGGTGGCGAAAACGATGTCTGGCAGGTGTAGAATGGAGCCGGTCCGGGATCCCCCGGGCATCGTGGCCGGTAACAGGGAAGCCGGGAGCGGCGGAAGATGTCGGGAGCCGTCAGGGAAGCCGGGAGCGGCGGGGAACGACTGAGCCGAAGGAGTCCTCCGTTTCCGGGACGCTTTCCTGCGGAGAAGTCGTCTGCAAGGCCCGGGACCCGGCCAGGTGCCGGCGTCAGCCCGTGCCCCGTTCCCGTGGAGCCCGGCAAAGCGCCGGAGGCCGCCCGTGCCCAGGGACCACCCTTGATTCGTCTCGGGGAACCTGCGGCGTCCGGAAAAAAGCCTGTTTCGGAGAACGGAATTCCGTCGCGACCGTCTTCCGCCCGTTCGGCAGCGGCCGTTCGAAACCTCAAGCCGTCCCTCAAGGGGACAGGGGCGCCTGCGGGCGCTCAAGGAGAGAAGCGTGCCGGAGCCTTTCAAGGAGTTGATCTCCAGGGACTTCATAAAGAAGCTTTCGGAGGCGCTGGAGGAGTCCCGTCCCGGTTTCGCGGGGAGGGCCTTCGTGAGTTCGGCATGCCCCCGGGGGTTCGGGGAACTGGGGCTGATGGATCGGGTGTCCCGCGTGGCGGAGGCCCTGGGGGCGCATCTTCTGGGGGAAGGGAGCTGGAGGGGGGCGCTGGATAGCCTTTTTGCTGTCCATCCCCGCTTCGGGGGGCTCCCAGGTTTCGTGTTCCCGCGTTTCGTGGCCATGTTCGGCATGACTCCGGAGCGATTCGACGTGTCGATGGACGCGCTTTCCCGGTTCACCGTCGGATCGTCTTCGGAGTTCGGGGTGAGGCCCTTCATCAGGGAAGATCCGGCAAGGGCTTTCGCGCACATCAGAAGGTGGGCGGAGAGCGCGGACGACCAGGTCCGGAGGCTAGCCACCGAAGGCTCCAGGCCGCGTCTGCCCTGGGGAGGATCGATTCCGGATTTCGTGAAGGACCCGTCCCCCGTCCTGGAGCTTGTGGAGGGACTTCTTGAGGACCCATCCCTCTTTGTCAGGAAGAGCTGCGGAAACTCGCTGAACGACGTCTCGAAGGACAGTCCCGGGCTGTTCATGGAATTCGCCAGGAAGCACCTGGGCGAGGGCGGGCGCACGGACTGGATTCTCCGCCGAGGGGCAAGGACTCTCATAAAGAAGAAGCACCCGGGGGCGCTGAAGCTTTTCGGCTATGCCCAGGTCAGCTTTGACGGAGGGGACGGCGGAGATACCGGCGCGTCCGGAAAGCCCGGAAAAGTCGGCAGGGGCGGCGCGTCCGGAAAGCCGGGGAAAGCCGGCAGGGGCGGAGAGGCCGGAAAGCCGGGGAAAGCAGGCAGGGGCGGAGAGGCCGGAAAGCCCGGGAAGCCGGCCAGTTCCGCGAAGCCGAGGGTGATCGGCTCCGCCGTCCTGGAAGCGTCGCCAGCCGAGATCAGGATCGGTTCGTCCGTCGAGCTCCGCTACCGGGTGGAGCTGGCCAGATCCTTCGGAGGCCTCGTGAGGCTGGAGTACCGCGTCACCTACCCAGCCTCCCCCGGAAGGCCCGCCAGACAGAAGCTCTTCTTCCTCCGCGAGAAGGACATGGAGAAGGGAGCGTCCATAGAAGGGGTCCGCAAGGCGGCTTTCAAGGATCTCTCGATCCGGAAGCAGGTCACGGGGGAGCACCTGATAGAGCTCGCCGTGAACGGCCTGTACGTCGCGAAAGCCGCGATAAGGCTCAGGAGGTAGGGGGGTCACATTCAGGCGGGACGGTCTGTCGGGACGTTCGGGCGGCGTCCCGGATCCGAAATGGCATCGCCCCGCTGGATGATCGATGCGGAACCGCGTTGAAGGCGTATGCCGGAGTCGTCCGCCCGTCTAGCGGGGATGATGCCCGAGACCCCCGAGATGTCGGCAAGGCCTTGGAAAAGCACATTGAAGCTTTCCCTGCCGGTTTTTCGTCCGAAGAGGCATTCCTCCGCCTGAAGCTCCCCTCTCCCGTCCGGTGCGGCCTACTATCCTGTCCGGAGCGGCCTACTATATAAGGGGGGATTACCTGTCCGGAGCGTATCCAGAGAGATCTCGCTCCCTGTGGCGATATGCTAATGGCGCAGGAGGTATGGTGTCTTTGGAAGTGTTTGAAGTGTTGGCAGTAATGGAAGTGTATGAAGTAATGGAGAGTAGGGGATGATGATGCAAACAAAATATTTGCCACGTCAGATAATAAGTGGTTAATTTATTACGGCATGACATGTATCCGTTCACGGATTGAGGGTGGCTCCAACCCTACTGCGAGAGGAAGAGTATCCGTTCACGGGTGGTGAAAAGACGAAGCATAGGCGAGGTTTGGAATAGATTATTCTATATGGAGATTAGTCGGACGTTGACCTTGCGTCCGGCAGGAGCGGAGTCGATTTCCCCG
>JAISEQ010000050.1 GCA_031264045.1 Deltaproteobacteria bacterium | reverse complement strand
GGCATCGGACGGGGCGGCGCCGCCCCCGGTTCACCCTCTGGGCCCGAGGCCCCGGCCGGGCCCGAGACGTCCGCCGGCCCCGTAGGCCCGGACGCTTTCGGGGACGGCTCCCCCCCTGCGGAGCCACCTGCCGATCCGGGACCGGACGGCGGTTCTCCCGGTTCGGACGGCGGTCCGGACTCCCCGGAGCCCGGAGCCCGGGAGGCGAAGGCGCATCCCAAGGCCAAGGCCCCCACGGTCCCCGAGGCGGTGCCTGCCGGGCCGAGGCCGGGCAGGCCGCCGAAGCCCGTGACCCTCAGGAGGACACGGGACGCCAAGGCCGCGCCCAGGGCCCGCCCCACGGGGGAAGGGAAGCCCGAGCCCGAGGGCGAGCTGAGGGAGCTCCGGGAGGGACCGGACGGGGAGCCCCTGGCGCTGCTCAAGGCCTCCCCCAGGGTCAGGGTGTCGCCCGGGAGGGCCCCGGAGTCCCTTGCCTCCTCCAGGGCCGGCAAGGCCGGAAGGCCCGGGCGGGATTCCGGGGGGGACCCGTCCTCCCCCCCCCAGCCGGTAAAGGTCCCCAAACCCCCCCGCAGGGCGGGGGCCGACCCCCGGGACGGCGTCCGTTCCGGTCCCGGCTCGGTCGCCGTCTCCGCCAGGGCGCGGGACGTCACCCCATTCATGGTGATGGAGGTCATGGAGCGGGCGAGGGAGCTGGAGGCCTGCGGCAGGACCGTAATCCACATGGAGGTTGGGGAGCCCGACTTCCCCACCCCCGGCTTCGTGGTGGAGGCCATGCAGAAGGCGCTCGCCGCCGGGGAGTCGTTCGGGTACGCGCACTCGCTGGGCGATCCCGAGCTCAGGGAGGCGCTCTCCCGCCACTACGCTAGGCGCTACGGCACAGAGGTCGGACCGGAGCGCTTCCTCGTGTGTCCCGGGACCTCCAGCGGCATGTCGCTCCTTTTCGGCGCCCTGCTCGATCCCGGCGACAAGGTGGTCCTCTCGGACCCCTGCTATTCCTGCTATCCGAACTTCGTGCGCTTCT
Source organism: Deltaproteobacteria bacterium (assembly GCA_031264045.1). Classification (GTDB taxonomy): domain Bacteria; phylum Desulfobacterota; class Desulfarculia; order Adiutricales; family Adiutricaceae; genus JAIRZX01. The sequence continues at coordinate 7,787 of JAISEQ010000050.1, read as the reverse complement.
GCGGCGGCGTGCCGGTCTTCCAGAAGGTCCTCGAGAAGGACGGATTCCGCTTCGATCCCGACGCCCTCGGGTCCCTTCTGAGGCGCGAGAGGGGAGTGAAGGCCGTGCTCGTGAACTCCCCCGCGAACCCCACGGGGGCGGTGCTGGATCCCGGGAGGATGAAGGCCATCGCCGAGCTGGGGGTCTTCGTTGTCTCGGACGAGATCTACCACGGGCTGAGCTACCTGGAGGAGCGAGACCACAGCATGCTGGAGTACACCGACCGCTGCGCCGTGGTCGGCGGGCTCTCCAAGAGCTGGGCCATGACCGGCTGGCGGGTGGGGCATCTGGCGCTCCCGGCCGAACTGGCGAGGCCTCTCCAGACCCTTGCCCAGAACTTCGTCATCTCCGTCAACTCCGCCGTCCAGAAGGCCGCGGCGGTCGCCCTGGACGAGGGCTGGGCCGAGGTGGAACGCATGAGGGCCGTCTACGACTCCCGCCGCAGGCTCCTCCTGGAGGGCCTGAGGCGTCTGGGCCTGGGCGTCATGGCCGAGCCCGCCGGCGCCTTCTACATCCTGGCCCGGGCCGATCACGTGAACCCGGACTCCAGGGCGCTCGTGTTCGAGATTCTGGAGGAGGCGGGGGTGGGCTGCGTTCCCGGCCGGGAGTTCGGAGCCGGCGCCGAGGGCTTCCTGCGCTTTTCCTACGCCGTGAGCTCCGAGGGAATCGAGGAGGCGCTCGTCCGCCTCCGTGACTTCCTGGCGGCCCGCGGGAAGCTTCCCTCCTGATGGCCGGCTCGGGAAGGGGCGGCCCGTCCCGCGGCGCGGGGCGTGGGGGGGGGCCGAAGGGCGCGATAGGCCGCAGGGGGCCGAAGCCCCCGTCGGCGCGGGTGCCCGGGAACTCCCCGAATCTCCCGAAATACTCGTCGGCGGGCCGGCCCGGTCCCGCCTCCGGGTCCGGGACGCCCGGCCGCCGGGACGGGGCGGAGCGTCCCCTGACCCCGTACGGGCTGAGGGACAGAAAACCCGGGGCACCGAAAGGCCGCGGCGCCCCCTCCGACCGCGGCCCCGTCCGGAAGGGGGAGGAGCCCCGCGTCCTGAGGCCCGTGAAGGGTTCCGGGGCGGCCTCCGGGGGCCCCGCGCCGCCCAGGCCCCTCACCACCCATACGGCCTTCAACACGTTCAAGGCCCAGGGGGGCCCTGGAAAGGCCGCCGGCCCCGGTAAGCCCGGGGCTCCGGCGCCCCGCGGCAGTTCGGGATCCGCCGGGGGCGGGAAGCCCGGCGGGAAGCCCCAGGCGCCGCAGAGCCCGCCCGCGGTATCGGTGGAGTTCGTTCTGGGAGCCGCCGGGACCCACCAGTTCCCCGAGCCCCTGGGCTGGGAGGCGGCCTTCATGGGCCGCTCCAACTCCGGCAAGTCGTCGATGCTGAACCGCCTCCTGGGCCGCAAGGCCATGGCCAGGGTCAGCGCCGAGCCCGGCCGCACGCGGGAGATCAACTTCTTCAGGGTCCTCTGGCGCAGGGGGACCGAGCCCTTCTACGTGGCCGACTTCCCCGGCTACGGCTTCGCCAGGGCCCCCAAGGACAAGGTCCGCGGCTGGGCTTCCCTGGCCGGGGGCTACCTGGCGGGCCGCCGCGGCCAGAAGTCCTTTCTCCTGGTGGACATCAGGAGGAGCCTGGGCGAGGACGAGTTCATGCTCCTGGACCTCTTCAGGAAGCTCGGGACCCCCGTCGTGCTGGTCGCCACCAAGTGCGACAAGCTCACCAGGAACGGGAAGGCGGCCAAGCTCGCGGAGTGGCGCTCCGCCCTCCCCGGGGACGTCCCGCTCCTTCCATTCTCGGCACTGACCGGGGAGGGCCGCGAGGAGCTCATCCTGGAGGCCATGCCCAGGCCGCCCCTCTCGGATACTGTCCTGGAGGCCGAGGGCTCCGGAGTGCCCGTCTCCCGGACGCCCCCCCCGTCCGATCCCGGCTGTACTGCCCTCCCTTCCGAAGGCCTCGGGGAGCCCGCCTCCGCTGAGAGTTCCGAAGACGAGGGCGGGGAGACTGCGGATGCCGCGGGCCGGGAGAGCTCAGAAGCCGAGGGCGGGGAGGCTGCGGATGCCGCGGGCCGGGAGAACTCAGAAGCCGAGGGCGGGGAGGCCGCAGATGCCTCGGGCCGGGAGAGTTCAGAAGCCGAGGGCGGAGCAGCCGGCGGACCGGCCGATGCCCTGTCCGGGGACGCGGGAGACCTTCCCGAAGCTCCCGCCGGCGACTCCGTGGATCCCGCCGGCAACGGCGGCGGGTCCTGAGCCGTCTTCCCCGGCTTCCGGTTTCCCGGCCCCGGTCCAGCGGCTTCCCTCCCGCCGGCCCGCCGCGTCCTGCTCCCGGGCGGGCCCGTCCGCAAGGCGGTCCCTTCCGGAAGGCGTTTTTTCTTGACATCGTCCCGGTCATGGGCTAGATTCCATCCATGGCTGGAAGAAGGCCCGGGGTGCGCCGGCGCGCGCCTTTCCCCCTCTTAATCGTAAGCCGGACAGAAGGTGATACGCGTTGAGCAGAAATGACACCGGAATAGAGGTCGTGGTGCGCGACAACGACGTCGAGCAGGCGATCAAGGCGCTGAAGCGCAAGGCCGCTCGCGACGGGCTCATCAAGCAGCTGAAAAGCAAGAAGGCTTACGAGAAACCCAGCGACCGCCGCAAGCGGAAGGAGCGGGAGTCCCTGCGGCGCATCCGCAAGGCCCAGGCCCGCCGCGCCCGCCGCTCCCCCAGGTAGGGGAGGGCTTTTCCAGCGCGGACGAATCACGAGACGGCGGTCCTTTACCCAAGGTCGCCGTCTCATTTGTTTTGTAGCGGATCCGCCCCCGCGGCGCCCGCGGGGACGGCCCGCCGGGCGGCGTGACAAACCAAACCTTCTGGAGGAACCAATGGCCGAAGCCGTTCAGGAAAACGTAGGCATTACCATCTCCAACCACCTCCTCTTGAACCAGCAGCTCTCGACGGGGGCCACCGGCTCCTACACGAGGCTCCTCCAGGCCATGGTGCTCGCCTGCAAGATAATCCAGCGCGACGTCGCCAAGGCGGGGCTGGTGGACGTCCTTGGGAGGGCGGGCACCGTGAACGTCCAGGGCGAGGAGGTCCAGAAGCTGGACGAGCTCGCGAACTCCACGGTGAAGAGGAGGCTCTCCGCCTCCGGCGAGTGCTGCGGGCTCATCTCCGAGGAGGAGGCGGACATCATCGAGATCCCCCGTCAGTACCCCAGGGGGAGCTACCTCGTTCACTTCGACCCCCTGGACGGGAGCTCGAACATAGACGCCAACGTCTCCATCGGGACCATCTTCTCCATATACAGGAGGGTCACGGAGTCCACCAACGACATGGACCTCCAGGACGCCCTCCAGCCGGGGCTGGAGCAGGTGGGCGCGGGCTACGTCATCTACGGCTCCTCCTGTATCCTGGTGTTCTCCACCGGCCAGGGGGTCAACGGCTTCACCCTGGACCCGTCCATAGGCGAGTTCCTCCTATCCCACCCGAACATCAAGACCCCCGCCAGGGGAAAGCTCTACTCCATAAACGAGGGCAACTACAGCTACTGGGACGAGCCCACCAAGAAGTACATAGAGTGGCTCAAGAACGGCTACTCCGAGCACAAGACCCACTACTCGGCCCGCTACATCGGCTCGCTGGTCGCCGACTTCCACCGGAACCTCCTCTACGGCGGCATCTTCCTCTACCCGGCTGACCTGAAGGATCCCAAGAAGCCCCAGGGCGAGCTCCGGCTCATGTGCGAGGCCAACCCCCTGGCCTACATAATCGAGCAGGCCGGGGGTCTCGCCACCTCCGGACGCGAGCGCATCCTGGAGATAGAGCCCCGCTACATCCACCAGCGCACCCCGCTCATCATCGGCTCCCCCGAGGACGTGAAGGTCTACCAGGACTTCGTGGAAGGCCGCAGGTCCTGAGATGTCCGGGACGGCCCGGGGGATCCCCGAAACGCCGGACCTTCCCGTCCCCTCCGGCCCCGCCGGGTTTCCTGCACGCGGTAGACCCGGACACCGCCCCCCGCCCGTTCCGCCGCCAGAAAGGCGGGACCGGCGGGGGCGCCTTTTTTGCGGGGAGCCTGGAGCCTGGATCCTGAAGACTGGAGCATGAAGCCTGGAGCCGGAAGACCGGAGGCGGAAACGGGAGGCTTTCCGGCCGGGCCGTTACGGATGCCGCGTTCCGGCGCCTCCCCTAGTCCCGGAGCGTTCCCTTGTGCTCAAGACGGCCTTATGCGATACAGTGCCCGGGGCGTCCGGACGCGTCCCGGCCGGGCGGCGGCGCGGAACGGATCCGATGCCGCCGGGAAAGGGGGCCTGTCATGTTTTCCCCTGCGGTGTCCGGGGACTTGCGCACGGTAAAGGGAGCTGAAGCCTCAGCCGTGACCTGTGCGCTGAAGCGTTGTCTGCGGATGAATGCGGCATTTCGCATCCGCCGTCAGTTTCTGCGGGGATCGTGATGGGGACTGGAGGTCCGGGCCCCGTACCGGAAAAGACGGACGGCGTCATCGGCCCTCCGGAGACGCCCGGCGCGGCGGAACCTGGAGGAACGGCTTTTCCAGGCGGTTCCGGAACGGGCGGCGGCATGGGGGAACCTGAAGTACCTGCCGGCAAGCCCGGAGCGGACGGATCCGCAGGCCTGGGGGGACCGGGAAGCGTCGGGTCCGCCGGAACTGAAGCCCCGGACGGCGCCGGAGTGCCGGTCGCCGTGACCGCCGCGCGTTTCAGGGGACCTCTCGGCTGGGCGGTCCTGGCGGCCCTGTCGGCGGGCATGTACCTTCTTCTGGGACTGGGGGGGTTCCCCGGGGCCGGGCTGGTGGGGCCCATGGCCGCGGCGGTGCTCGTGGCCTGCCTGGGTTCCGAGATGCGGCTTCCCGAGGGCATGTTCACCGTGGCCAAGGGCTTCCTGGGGCTCAAGGCGGCCTCCGCAGTGGGGGGGGACTTCCCTTCCATACTGCTCCACTCCTGGCCCTTCCTGTTCGGCGGGGCGGTGTGGGCCATGCTGGGGGCGGCGGGGCTCGGGATATTCCTGGCGCGCAGGGGGCTCCTGCCGGGAGCGGAAGCCGTCTGGGGGCTCTCTCCAGGAGGGGCGGGGGTGATGACGGCCCTGTCCCAGGACTACGGGGCCGACCCTCGCACGGTCGCCTACATGCAGTATTCGAGGGTGGTGCTGGTATCCCTAATCGCCGTCGTGGTTGGCAGGCTCTTCGGGCCGGAGGACATGGCCCTGGGGACCGCGGGGCCATTCTTCCCGATCCCGGATCCGGCGGGGCTGGGGGTGTCGCTCGCGCTGTGCCTGGCGGGGGCGGGGCTCGCGAAGCTCGCCAGGTTCCCGGGCGGCGCCGTGCTGTTCCCGCTGATTCTGGGCGCTTCCCTGAGGAACGCCACCCCGGTGGACTTCTCGCTCCCCCCGTGGCTCCTGCAGACGGTCTGCGCCCTCGTGGGCTGGAGGATAGGTCTGGGCTTCTCGCGGGCGGAACTCTCAAGGCTTCTCGCAAGGACTCCGGTGATACTCGCGGCCGTCGTCCTCATGGTCGCCAACTCCGGACTGTTCGCGGCCGTCATGGCCCTGTCCGGGCGCTTCGACCCGCTCACGTCGTATCTGGCCACGAGCCCCGGGGGACTGGACGCGGTGACGGCCATAGCCGCCGGAACCGGGGCCTGGCTACCGTTCATCACGGCCATGCAGACGCTGAGGCTTCTCATGGTCATGGTATGGGGACCGGCGCTCGCCCGGGTTTCCTCGAAGCTGTCCGGGATAGGCAGGATGCCGGAAGCGTGACGCGGCGGGCGGCAGCACGGGCGAAGCCGCCGGGCCGCTGGCGTTTCCGCATGCTGAGGCGCATTCCCCAGGTCGGGACTGCCCGGTATCCGCGGCCGCACCGGTGAGACCTGCGCGCCGCTGGGACTGCCAAGTTCCTCCGTTTCTTCCGTTTCTTCCGGTTTTTGGACTTACGGGTTTTTTGGGAATTATTCGCGAACGTTTCAACAGTCGTTGTTCAGATGACATTTTCGACTGCCGGGAAAAAAATTTGTAATTTTTGGAGATATCCACACTGAAAAATGTCTCAGTGCGGCATGGATACTTGCTGCCAGGCTGTCTGGATAATCGGAAATGACATGGTTGCATGGAACATGTGATGAATCGCGCGAACCTGCCAGCGTCACTGGGGACAGCAATGAAGAACCGGGCAATATCAATCTGAATTGCTAATCTCGAATCAAATATTTAATTTGATCATGAGATGTGGTTACGGCCAGAACGATAATATTTGCACATTAAAATTTATTCCCCAGAAAAATTCCAGTCCATTCCTGACCCCTGCTTTCGGCACGCTGCGAGAAGAAAAAAGGCTACGGGAACACGGAGACTGATTGCCAAGCATGATCTCGCCGCAGAAAAGTTGTTTTCTTGAGCGTCAATATCGGCGCGAGGATAGCACGCTCGGGAGTCTGCCCCTGAATCCGTCGGAGGGTTTCCCTGAGCGGGAGAGCACCTTGAAGCGCAGACCCAGAGGAATATGGATACGGTTCCGTTCGGAGGCGCCAGCTCGTATCGAAGGGTACCGTCCGGCCACGCCGGGGGTCGCCCAAGACGTGCATCCACCGACACCGCATTTCCTTGGAAAGTGACGGATAACCCTGCAGGAGGCGTCGTTCGCCATCTCATAACGGACTCCCCCTGGAGAAGTGGGCAGGACTCCGCCGGGAGCCAGCTGGGGGGGGGTGGCGATCTTATGTCCTGCACCCGGTTACTGCCTTCCCGTACCGGTCTAACCGTTCGCCCGGCACCCCCTCCCTGGTCATCGGCCGGGACTCTCCTCCGTCCTCGATTTCCGGTCAACCGAGCCCGCCCTCACGTCCCCTGCCTGGGCACGTTCCCTCACCTATACTGGTTCCGTGCCCTTCGGCGGTTTTCCGGTCGTTTCCGAAGTCAAGGAGCATCCCGAATACGCATTTTGGCACGTGCTCCCATCACCGCCACAATCCGACACCATCCTTTTGATTCAAGGCTTTCCGGAAATTAAAGAGGAGGAGGGCAGAGCTGATACTTGGGATAACTTGAGCAGCAACCTCCCGAATGCCATGTTGCGTCAGCCGCCTCCCAGCGGAACAAACCGATAGCCGGGTCCTGAACCTCCGTCCACGTAGTCCGTGTTAGCAATAGGAAATTTTACACAACGAGAAAGAACATGTGGGAATACATGCCATTTTCTGCCGGATTCGGTCGTCACAGGACCGTGACAGACAGCTTTTTTGCTGAGAAAACTGACAGATTTTTGCGAAGTCAGACGAAAATTTACACTCTCTGACGGAGGTCCGGGAGCCTTTCTTTAAGGATAACGAAGCATCATATCAAAAATCATGCCAAATGCTAATCAGTGGATATTGCTCAGATTGCCAAGAGTGATCTTTTTTGATATCATAATCTTTTGCGGCTAACTCCTGGCTCAGGGCAAAGCCGTTCATGAGAGAGCTCCCATGTCGCGGCGGAACTGTCGGACCAGGTGACTGCAGAGCGGGCTGAGGTGGATAATGGAACAGAAACGATTGCGATTTGGAGATCCGTCATTTCGGGAAATCCGTGAGAGAAATATTCTTTACGCCGACAAAACCGAATATATCTACAAGATGATCAATCTTTCCAAATGTTGTTTTCTGTCCCGTCCCAGGCGGTTCGGTAAAACGCTTCTGCTTAAAACAATCGAAGAACTGTTCAAGGGCGAAAGAGAGCTGTTCAAGGACTTGTGGATCGACAAAAGCGATTACCAGTTCGGAAAGCACCCTGTCCTGAA
>JAISEQ010000033.1 GCA_031264045.1 Deltaproteobacteria bacterium | reverse complement strand
ACCATCTTCGTCATCATCATCATCATCATCATCAACGTCATCATCGTCATCATCGTCATCGTCATCGTCATCTTCGTCTTCGTCATCATCGTCATCATCGTCATCGCCGTCATCGCCGTCATCATCATCGTCGTCATCGTCATCGTCATCGTCATCGCCGTCATCGTCATCGTCATCGTCGTCATCGTCGTCATCGTCGTCATCGTTGTCGTCGTCTTCGTCTTCGTCTTCGTCATCATCATCATCATCATCGTCATCATCGTCATCATCGTCATCGTCATCTTCATCATCGTCATCGTCGTCATCGTCGTCATCGACCTTAATGATGGGAATCTCCTTAGCCTCACACTCCTCCCCGGAGCCGTCCGCCGCCTGCTTCCTCTCGTCTTCCGCCTCCTCCGCCTCCTCCGCCAGCTTCTCCTTCAAGGCCCCCGTCTCCTGCTTCTCCTCTCGGCAGGTCTTCGCGTCCACGGAGGCCTTCACCAGGATCTCGAAATCGGAGAGCCCCGTTTTGAGACTGGCGTTCTCCTCACAGGCGAGCCTTTTCCGAGCGTTCTCAATCTGTGCGCTCACCCGATCCGGGGCTGTGGAGCCGGGGCTGTAGCGCCTCGCAACAACGAGACTTTCAGGGTCCAGGCGTCCCAGGACGGACAAGTCAGCCTTCGGACAATGGCCCAGGAGCTCGGAGGAGTCAAGATCCGAAAGCGACTTGCCGCGCACTGCCGCGAAGGCCACGAGCGATCCCACCTGGCGGTGGGCCTCGCGGAATGGGACCCCCCGTGTGACCAGGTGCTCGGCGATGTCAGTAGCGCCCATAAGGGGATCCTGTGCGGCGGCCTTCATGCGGTCGGCGTTGAACTCCACGCCCTCTACCATCTCCGATGCGAGCCCGAGCGTGAGTGTCACGGTCTCGACGGCATCGAAGAGGGGCTCCTTGTCCTCCTGGAGGTCGCGGTTGTAGGAAAGCGGTAGCCCCTTCATGGTGACCAGGAGCGAGACCAGATCCCCGCAAACCCTGCCGCACTTTCCGCGCATGAGTTCGGCTCCGTCGGGGTTGCGCTTGTGGGGCATCATGCTGCTCGTGGTGGCGAGCCGGTCCGGGAGCCTCGCGAATCCGAACTCCGAGGTGCACCAGAGGACCAGCTCCTCCGCGAGCCTGGAGAGGTTAACAGAGAGGATGGACGCGTAGGACAGGAACTCGAGCACGTGGTCGCGGCTCGCAACAGCATCGATGCTGTTTGGGGAGGAGCCCCGGAAGCCCAGGGCGAAGGCCGTCTCCTCGAAGTCGACGGGGAGCGTGGTCCCGGCCAGGGCCCCGGCTCCAAGGGGGGAGTAGTGCAGGCGCTCCTGCAAGAGCCCGAACCGCTCGCAGTCCCTGGTGAACATCTGGTAGTAGGCCATGAGGTGGTGGGCAAGCAAGACCGGCTGTGCCCTCTGGAGATGGGTGTAGCCAGGCATTATGATGTCCCCGACCTCCTGGGCTCGATCCACCAGCCCGGTCCGGAGGCGGAACAAACTGCCGCAAACGTCCGCGCTCGTCGATCTTAAGAAGAGGAGCTCGTCCAGGGCCACCTGATCGTTGCGGCTGCGGGCGGCGTGGATCTTCTGCCCGACATCCCCCGTGCGTTTGGTGAGCTCGACCTCAACGTTCATATGGATGTCCTCCAGAGCAGGATCGCTAAGGAAGCCCCCGGGCGGCTGAACGTCCCCCGCGAGCTCGCCCTTCATGGCCTCAAGCGCCTCCCTGAGCTTCTTGAACTCGGACTCGGAAAGAATCCCGGCCCTGAAGAGGCCCGTGGCGTGGGCCAGGGTCCCCAGAATGTCAACCTCGGCCAGCTCCCGGTCGAAGCCTATGGATACCGAGGCCGCCTCCAGCGCGGGGGACATCGCACCTCCCAGGCTCCCCTGGAGGTGCCTCTTCCCGTCCTCGCCGGGGAGGCGCGCAGGGCGGCGGCGCCCGGAAGCCCTGGGGAGGGCCTCGCCGGACGCGGCCGCGCGGTGTCGGGCCAGAAGCTCCGGGGCCCTAGGGCGGGGAATCCCGGAGAGCGCCTTCACCAGTTGTTCGGCAAGGGCCAAAGCCATGTCGCTCTCGGCCATCGGGGGGGGGGAGAGGGCCGCAGGCACCCTCTTCACGGCCGAGACCTTGGCCCCGGACGCCGCCTTCCTGGTCAAAGAGGGGGCCTTGGCAACGGCCTTCGGGGGCCTTCCCCGGCGGGCGGGGGCCTTGGCCGCGGCCTTCGGGGGCCTTCCCCTGCGGGCGGGGGCCTTGGCCGCGGCCTTCGGGGGCCTTCCCCTGCGGGCGGGGGCCTTGGCCGGTGCCTTCGACGTTCTTCCACGGGGGGCAGCGGCCTTGGCGGCGGGCTTCTCCTGTCCGTCCCCCGACCCCTTCCCGGGCCCCCCCCCGGGACCTTTCGTCCTGGACGCCATCAGCCGTCCCTCCTCTCGCCCGAGAGCTTTAGCGGTATGCGGAGCCTCAGCCCGCTCACCCTGATGAAGCCGCCCGCGTCCGCCTGGTCGTAGACGGCGTCCTCCTCGAAGGTGGCGTACTCCGGATCGTAGAGCGAGTACGGCGAACGCCGTCCCACAGTCCAGAGACCGCCCTTGTAGAGCTTCAGCCTGACGGTGCCGGTGACCCGCGCCTGGGTGCTGTCGACCATCGACTGCAGGGACTCCCGCTCCGGGGCGAACCAGTAGCCGTTGTAAACCATGGCAGCGTACCGGGGAACGAGGGAGTCCTTCATCGCAATGACCTCGCGGTCGAGAGTGAGCGACTCGAGGTTGCGGTGGGCGAAGTGGAGGAGCGTGCCCCCGGGAGTCTCGTAGACGCCTCGGCTCTTCATGCCCACGTAGCGGCTCTCGACGATGTCCACGCGTCCCACGCCGTTCGCTCCCGCTATCGCGTTGAGCTTCGACAGGAGCTTCGCCGGAGATAGCCTCTCCCCGTCCACGGCCACTGCATCGCCGCGCTCGAAGTCTATCTCGACGTAGCGGGGAACGTCCGGGGCCTTCTCCGGCGCGACGGTCAGGAGAAACATGTCCTCCAGGGGCTCGTTCCAGGGATCCTCCAGAATCCCCCCCTCGAAGCTTATGTGCAGGAGGTTCCTGTCGGTGGAATAGGGCTTGGCGGCCGTGACCGGCACCGGGATGCCGTTCTCCTCGGCGTAGGCCATCAGATCCGTCCTGGACTTGAAGTCCCACTCCCGCCAGGGTGCCACGGTCCTGAGGCTCCCGTCCAGGGCCATGGTGGTCAGCTCGAAGCGCACCTGGTCGTTGCCCTTGCCCGTGGCCCCGTGGGCCACCGCATCGGCACCCTCTGCGCGGGCTATCTCCACCATATGCTTGGCTATGACAGGCCTCGCGAGGGATGTCCCCAGAAGATACTGGCCCTCGTAGACGGCGTTCGCACGGACCGCTGGGAAGACGTAGTCGCCCACGAACTCCTCAGTCAGATCCCTTATGTAGCACTTGGAGGCACCCGTGGCCAGCGCCTTGGCCTCCAGGCCGTCCAGCTCGTCCGCCTGGCCAACATCGGCGCAGAAGGCTATGACCTCCTCGGCCCCGTAAGTGGTTCTCAGCCACTTCAAAATTATGGAAGTATCCAGCCCGCCGGAGTAGGCCAGCACTATCTTTTTCGCCTTGGATGCCCGAGTCGCGGTCATCGTTCCCGTGCCCCCTTTCGCCCCCGCCGGGCAACCCCGGCCAGGGGAAGGATTCAAGAATTCAACATCTTAGCCGGGACCCCGCGCATTAGCAAGGGTTTTCTCCGAGATCCGCGCCAGAAAAGGACGGGAGCCCGGAACGGACGGTCAGCGGAGCTTTCATGCCCCTTCCCCGGAACCTGCCCGACGCGTCGGAGCCGGACGGGCGGGGGGAGCGGAAGAGGGCTCCGGGTCCGCAACCCGCAGATGCCTCCGGACGAGGGCAGGGGCACGGATGAATGCCCGGTGGAGGCCGGGGCGCGGGGAGGCAGGACCCTGAATCGGGAACTGGCCGGGAATGCAAGGTGCCCGGACAGGGCAGGGATCTGGGAGGGCGGTTTCCGGAGAAGGCGGGGAGCGGGGAAAGCCAGGAGTCCGGACATGATTCGGGAGATGCCGGACGGCAACCGGATTATCCAACGAAACGGCTCCGAGCGCAACACCCTTGCGGCGGCGGAAAAGCCGCCCCGCGAGCCCGCAGTTCCGGGCAGGGATGCAGGCTTTGCCGGAAGACGTCCGGACGCGTTCCCGGACTCTTGTCCGGAAGGACCCGCGATCGGCCGGACACGGCCAGACCCGCCTGGAAACTGAGATTTACGGCTCCCCCCTCCCGCATTGCCCCGGAAGGGGCATCCGGCAGCCGGCATTTCCAGCCGCTTTCTTCCCGGCGGGACCGGCGAAGGCCGCTCAAGACGACAGAAGGCACGACCGACATCTCGGCAAAAGACTCAGTAGCCAGTCCCCTCCGAGTACCCCGGCGCGGCCTCCAACCCCTTTTGCGAAACTCCCGGGGCAGCTCCGTTCCCGCGCGCTCGGCCAGCCAGAGATTGACTCCAGCACTATTATATAGGGCACCTCCTCGAGCACGACCGCTCCCGCTCTCCCGGCCATCCGACCAACGGCCAGCAAGCCCCCTCTCCTCCGCCGTAGCGCGCCCCGTCCTCCGGCCCGTCGCCATCCCTGTCCTGTAGATATTTCATTCATAAATTTTGATTCTTGTTCTTATGTTTTAATTCCTGCTTTTCTTGTTCTTTAATTTCTTATTGCTACATTTCTTATTCTTTGATCAAACTGCAAAAACTCCTCCCCCCTCGAAAGGCCAGGGAAAAGCTATGTGGTCGGGGCAATGACATCCCTAGCGGTTAAGCCAAATCCCTGTCCGAACGCGCTTCCCTTGCCCAGGCTCTCTGGCCTCAAAAACCGCCAGAAGGTGAGGGCGGGGGGGTTTCACAATGGAATCATTCTTTCACTTCTTGTTCTATTATTTCTTGTTATTGCATTCGTAATTCTTGCATCTATTTTTCATATCATTGCTTGAAGATTTCTTCTGCCCGACTTCACCCCGTTCATGTGTTCATCTATTCTTCATTCCAGTCTTATTTCAGTCTTACCAGTCTTATTACAGTCTTATTACAGCCCTGATTCTGGCATTCTTCCTCTCCCGCACCCTAAGCGCTGTCCGGAACATTTCCGCAAGCCTCATCCTTTGTACCGCGTTTCGCTTCTCCTTTCACGAAATCCGCCTTCCCGCCGCTTCCGGCGGCCGCCCCGCGCGGCCGGCGCAATCCCTCGCACCTCTCCCCGGCACCCCTGCCTGCCCGTACGGCCCGGAGCTCCGCTCTCCCGCCGATCCCCCCCGAACGGTCCCCCGCGCACCACCGCAAGGTCAAGGTCCAGACCAGCCGACCCTCCGCTCGCCCCGAAAAATGACTCCCGCAGGCCGCTCCCGAACGGCGCAGCCCCCCCCTCCCCCCAGAGGGAGTCCCTCAAGCCCTTTCGAGCCGCCTCGCACCCCGGTCCTCCCCGGAAAGGCCTCCGCCACGCCCTCACGAACCCCTCAGGCCCCCCTGTCCCCTCCGGAAAAGCCGCCCCGCCCCTTCCCGTCCAGACGCCCACGGTGCCCTCCCGCTTCCGACCGGCCGCACCCGGCCGGGAGGTCCCCCCGACCCCATTTCTCCCGCGCCGGGCCTGATTTCGGGAGAAGGGGCGGCCCGAATTGTGTAAATTAACCCTCCGGGACGGACCTGCGGGAGCGGATTTCCGGAACCCCGTTTTTTTTTCTTCTGGCTGACCGGAAGGGGCAGGCATGCTATCGTCAAAAAATAAGAAGCGCCCAGGGAGGCTGCCCTGCGGGATTTCCCTCCTGAAGGGCGCCCGAGCCCTCCGGAAGTGATAATGATTCTCAGATGCAAGTAGTTAGGGGCCGGGATGCCCGGCGCAGGGGCCGACAGGACGCACCTCCCCATCAAGGCGAGTCTGATGTCAACAGCCGCAAGGGTTCCAGTGCCGGATACCGGGAAAGGTAATTTTCTGACGCGAAGGCGAAGGGCCTCCCCGACGCCCGCCCGTCCGCCGGGAAATGGCCCTGAAAGTCCCCGGAAAGGTCGGCCGCGGCCCGGAACTGGTTACGGAGAATCCCTTGCAGCAAGTCCCCCGGAGGCCGTCCCTTCTGCGACTGAGTGTCAATAAATTTACTTGTCTGTCTCCGGAGCTGGCTTGCAAAGCCGGATTCGGGGTGATATACACTTCCAGTGCGGCGGCCCGGCCCGAGCGGCCCGGAGGGGCGCCCACCCGATTCCCCCTCTTCCGGGCCGCCAGGAGCAAACGCAATGTGGAACAAGTGGAGATGGATAGCTTTCGGGGCAGGCGTCCTCGTCGGCGCGGGGGTGACCGCGCTCACGTCGGGCAGGCCCTCGTACCTCAAGAGCGGAGCCACCGCCGTGCTCAGCCACGGCATAACCGCCAAGAGAAAGGTCGAGGCCCTGGTCGAGACCGCCAGAGAGAACATCGGCGACATCGTGGCCGAGGCCGACCAGAAGGCCCAGGACCGGCAGGCCAAGAAGGCCTCCGAGTAGTAAGGACAAGGTATCCTTGATGAACGGCCGCGTCATCTCTGACCTCCGCGGGAGGCTGCGCGTGCGCGTGGAGCCCGTGCGCCTGGGCGCGGAGGACTTCGACCGCCTGTCCGCTACCATCATGAAGTACGGGGGCGTGAAGTACATCTCCTACAGCCGGCTCACAGGGAGCGTCCTCGTACTGTACGAGGACGCTCCCGGCAAGCGGCTGTTCATCCTCCGGACCATAAACGAGTTCGAGGAGCAGGGGATCCACCCCGTGTCGGTCACGGAGAGGGAGCCCCTGAGCGTGGGCGAGGAGGCCCCGCTCCCCTACAACCCCATCTGGGTGATGGTCCTGAAAAAACTCTTCCTCCCGTACTCCCTGAGGATCGCCCTGAACCTCGCGGCCGCCGTGCCCATCGTGCTGAGGGGCCTGAAGGAGCTCCTGTGGCGCGGGAAGCTGAACGTGGAGGTCCTTGACGCGGTGGCGCTCTCGGTGTGCTTCGGCAGGGCGGACTTCAGCTCCGCGGGCACCCTCCTCTTCTTCTTCTCGCTCTCCGGCTACCTGGAGGCTTGGGCCCGGAGGAGGAGCCTCTCGGTCCTCTTCCACAGCCTGAAGGGCCCCGACGAGAGGGTCTGGATCAAGGGCCGGGACGGGAAGCCCCAGCTTATCCCGGAAAGCCAGCTCGCCATAGGATCCGAGGTCATAGTCCAGGCAGGCGGGCTCATACCCGTGGACGGGGTGGTGGAGACCGGGGACGCGATGGTGAACCAGGCCACCATGACGGGCGAGCCGCTGCCCGTGCACAAGGAGGCGGGAGGGGCGGTCTTCGCCGGGACAACGGTGGAGGAGGGCGAGATAACCGTCCGGGCCTCCAAGGTCGGCGGGAGCACGCGCATCCGCTCCATTATCGAGTACATAAAGGAGTCCGAGGCCTCCAAGTCGGGGCTCCAGGGCCGGGCGGAACGCATGGCGGACGCCATAGTCCCGTTCAACTTCCTCCTGGCGCTCGCGACCTTCCTCGTGACGCGAAACGTTGCCAAGGCCGGGAACGCGCTTCTGGTGGACTACTCCTGCGCCATCCGCCTCTCCACCCCCATTGCGGTGCTGTCCGCCATGAGGGAGGGAAACGAGTCGGGAATCCTGGTGAAGGGCGGGCGTTTCCTGGAAGAGCTCGCCTCCGCCGACACCTGCGTCTTCGACAAGACCGGGACCCTCACCGAGGCGAGGCCCCAGGTTTCCGAGATAGTGACGTTCCCGCCATTCGACCGGGCCGAAGCCCTGAGGCTCGCCGCCTGCCTCGAGGAGCACTTCCCCCATCCCGTAGGCCGCGCAGTCGTGAACCAGGCCAGGCACGAGGGACTGAGCCACGCCGAGGAGCACACGAAGGTGGACTACGTGGTGGCCCACGGAATCTCCAGCACCTGGCGGAACAAGAAGGTGCTCCTGGGGAGCCGGCACTTCATCTTCGAGGACGAGGGCGTCCCGCTCACGCCCGAGGCCGAGAGGGAGACCGAGCGGATAGCCGCCAACGGCGAGAGCATGATCTATCTCGCCGCGGACGGGGCCCTCGCGGCCGTCATCTCCATAAGCGACCGGCTCCGCTACCGCGCGAGGGAGACCATGGACGGCCTGAAGGCCGCCGGCGTGGAGAGGACCGTCATGCTCACGGGGGATCTGAAGGCCACCGCCGCGAACATGGCCGCGAAGATAGGCTTCGACGAATACAGGGCGGAACTCCTCCCCGACGACAAGGCCGCCTACCTCTCGGGTCTTGCGGAGGAGGGCAGGAGGGTCATGATGGTCGGGGACGGCCTCAACGACTCCGCCGCCCTGAGTCTCGCCCGCGTGGGCGTGGCCCTCTCGGACGGCTCCGAGCTCGCCAAGGACGTGGCCAACGTGCAGCTGCTGAACGGCAGGCTGGACGCCCTCCCCGTCGCGAGGCTCCTGTCCGACCGCGCCATGAAGCGCATCCATGAGAACTACTGGATAATAGTGATCCTGAACAGCGTCTTTCTTGGCCTGGGCCTCCTGGGCGTGGCTGGGGCGGGCCTGGTCTCGTTCCTCCCCAACGGGACCACGGTGCTCGTGGCCGCGAGGGCCTCAAGGCCGTTCCTGAAGCCCTGGGAAAGGCTGGCTCCCAAGCCGATGGAAGACGGGGAGGAGTAGGCGGGAGAGCCGGGAAGGACGATTCGGCCGTCCGGACCGGGCCGGTCTCCGGGGCCGTGCGGCCAGCCTGCCCCCGCCTCCCGTGAACATGCCGCCGTTCCCCGCCCCGCCTGAAGGGCCTATCCCTCCGCTTCGGCCGCGCGGGCAAGGACCCCGGGCCTCCGTCCGACCGGACCACGGGGTCTTCTGCCATCCGGCCCCCGGGCATCCGCCTTCAGACGGCGGAGCCTCCGACCCCGTGCCGCCGCCCGGAATTCCTCCGGGGCCGGCCCCAGCGGGAACCCTCAGCCAGGAGTTCAAGTGATAGTAAGCTCCATACCCGGACGGATAAGGCTCCGCTCGGAGAACTTCAAGGACCCCGATCTGGCGCTGGACGAACTGGCGGAGTGCCCCGGCATCGTCTCCTGGGAGATGAACACCCTGACCGGGAGCCTTCTCGTCAACTACGACCCCATGACCGTCAGCCCCGTAAGGGCTCTCCAGATCCTGGACAGCCTGGACCCAGGCGCCCTCAGGCAGTACGCGGAGTACCTGGAAAGGACCGGCACCGACCCCGAGGAGATGCTGGCTTCCTGGAAGCGGAAGCCTGCGGTCGTGGCACCGGGCGGGGATCGGCCCCCAAGCGCCTCCGCCGCCTCCGGGGAGCTCTGGAGCGAGGTGGTGGGGTTCGCCGTGTCCATAGGCGCCCTGACGCTCTCGGGCTTCCTGGGGATCCGCAAGATTCACGTCGTGGCGGGCATGTTCTTCCTGGAGCTGGCCGCCAAGCACGCCTGGCGGTACCGGAAGCGCATCAGGGCACCCAGAGCCACGAAGCTCGGGGACTTCCTCCTGCCCGGCTCCGGTGACGGGGCTCCCGGGACACCGGAGCTCCCCGCCGGGGAAGACGGGGCCGGGTACCTCTGCTGACCCTGCGGAGCCCCGGCCCCGGCCGGAAGCCGGCCGCCGGCCCGAGCCGCCTTTCCCCGCCTCCCACGGAATCGCGCCCGCCGCGGGCATCCGGGGCGCCGCCGCCAAATCAAAGCCCCCGGAGCCGAGGCCCTGGGGGCTTTCCTCATCATCCGCCGTGCAGGGGCCTCCGGCGCCTCAGCCGGGCGGCGGCAAGGCCGCCGGGGCACACTCTTCCGGAGCGGGACCGCCGGGCTTCAACGGGCCTGCGGACAGGACGGCATCTCCACGGGGGTACCGGTGCCGCCCGCGGACTCCCGCCGGGACCGCGTTCCGGCGGAAGCTTCCCGGAGAAGGAGCCCGCGCCGGGGCGTCACCCGACCGGTCACCCCCGCGTCCCGCCGTCCTCGGGGCCGGAGTCCCTCCGGGGCTTCACGGTGACGGAGGGCCGAACCTTGCGTGCGGCCCCGACCTTCCCGGCGGTTCCGGTGCCCCCGGCCCCGGAGCGGTCTCCCCCTGCCGCCCCAGGGGCACCTGCCTCCGTGTCCCCCGGCATCCAGCGGGAAGAGGAGCGGGGGCCGAGGCCCTCCCGGAGGGACGGCTTCCAGGTGATGGCGGGATCGTAGACGTGGCGGGCTCCGTCCAGGAAACCGAGCTTCCAGTCGGCAAGGCGCCTGCGGGCGAGCGATGCGGAAAGGATCTCGCCGGGTCCGGTGAGGCCCCTCGCGAGCACGGTTAACGCCGTGCCGCCTGCGGTCCGCCCGCTGCCCATGATGCCCTGGCCCTCGTTCGCGAAGGCCCTGGAGCCGCGCCTGCGGCGGTCCCCCCTGAAGCCCAGGACCCTTACGGTCCTGAAACCTCGCTCCAGGACGGCGCGCGTCTCCGGGAGGGCGTTCCCCAGGGCCCAGCCGGAGCAGGTGGTCACGGCGGCGGCCCCGGCGCTCCTGTCCAGCGACACGTAGCACCACGCGAGCGCCCTAGCCGTGGCCTCGGCGGGGGACCAGCCGCTCCACGGGGCTATGGGGGACTTCGGAGGGTCGGGGTGCGGGACGCCGCGGGGCCAGCCGTCCGCCGGGAACGGCGGGGTCCCGGATGCTATGTGGGCGGGCCGCATGCCGAGCTCCAGCACGCGCCGGCTGTTCTCCGACAGGGGGCTCGCGTCCAGCGGGTTCATGTCCCCCGCGAGGTCCTGGGGATCGCCCAGGCAGACGCCCTCGAACGGGACGTCCGGCATCTCCGTCCCCATGGCGCCCCGGAACGCCTCCTGGACGTTCATGCAGGAGAGGTGGTAGCTCATGGGGTCCGTCGCGAACGTGACCGCTCCTCCCCTGTACTTGTCCAGGAGCTCGGCCCCGCTGCCCAGAAGCCCAAGGGCTATGAGCCTAGAGAGATGCAGACCCGTGCCGGGAAAGGGGTCGGCCACGAGCACCCCCTCGCCGGAGGCCCGCCTGCCCGAAGCCCTCTCGAAGGCCTCCGCGGCGGAGCGGGCAGCGAAGTCCGCGAGCTCCACCGGCGGGCAGGCGGCCCTGGGAAAGGAGTAGCCCCCGGGGAACGCCGCAGCGAAGACGCGGCGGTACTCGGCGTCCGTCTCGGCAACGAGGGCAGGGCCGGTGCCGTCCGCGTAGCCCCGGCCCATGCCGGGGACACGGCCGGGGACGCTCCAGCCCCTCCGCCCGAGCAAGTCCAGGTACCTCTCCCGGACGCGGAGCCCGGCGTAGCGGCCCTCCCCCTCCAGGGCACCCCGGAGGGGCGCGAAGGCGCGGCCCACGGGGTTCCGGACGCCGTGGCGCCCGCCGGAGACGAACTCCACCAGCGGCCCCGAAAGCGCGTCGAGGACCGCCATGCCCGCTAGCTGAAGGCGATCCACGCCGGGGCAGAAGCGCATCCCGATCTCGTAGTGTAGGTTTTGGAACTCGTCCCGGACCGGCCCCGGCAAATCGGCAGCCCGAACCACGGCCTTCAGCATGGAGGAGACCAGGGCCGAGGTCTCGCCGTTCAGGATCTCGCTGCCGCGCGGGGATCCGCCGCCGCCCCCGGGCCTGCCGGCCCCCGATCCCCCGTCCCCGGAGGGGGCACGGAATCTGCCGGCACCGGGCCCGGAGGAGAGAGCCGACGCCTCCCGGCCCCTCCGGGCGGGCGGGCCGGCCCGGCGTTTCCGGAAGTCAGGGCTCGCGGGCTGGGAAGGGACGGCGTCCTGTATGGCGCCGGAGTCAGGGGAGGCGGGGACGGGGTCCGGGGGGAGCGCGGGGAGGAAGGCCGCCGGAGGGAAAGAGGGCCCGGGGCGGCCCGCCCGCGCTCCCGGGGAAACGGGGCGGGGCGGGGCCAGAGGACATGCGGCACCAGTGACGGGGCGGCCGGGGTCGGAGACGCCGACGGGAGGGCCGGGATGCCCCCAGCCGATCAGTATGTTCCTAGGGAATGGGCAGTCCCCGCCGGCGCCTGCGAGGACGAGACCGGAGGGGATCATGAAGGGCAGTCCTGGACAGAGGACGTCCCGGTCAGGCGGGAGCTCCCGGACGCCCGGCTCACGGGCGGGCCGGGGAAGCGTCCGATCCGGAAACCCGGAGGAGGATGCGTCGCCCCGAAGCCCGACCGCGGGGCAGCGGAAGGTCCTCGCGCGGCATGCCGCGCAGGGGCAGCCTAAGTCGGCGTTCGTACTGTCTGAAAATGATGGGAAAGGTCCCCGGAAAAGTTCCGGGGCGGAGCTGGAGGACTCGGGCTCATGGCCTTCGGCCTGGGCCGGGCACTGGCCGCGGCATTTTACATCTATCATAAAGACTCGACAAAACTGGCGGGAGGCCTTCCGGACGCCGACGCTTGAGGGACCGGGGGCCGCTGGCCCGGCGGCGGCACCAGCGAACCCGTATCGAAAAGCTGGGACGTCCGGCAGTGCTTTGCGCCGGAACAGCATGCTGGCCGTTCGCGTCAGGGCATCTGCCGCCGCGAGCGGCCTGGGAGACGGGACCGGTTCGCGCCTTGCGCCTTCCGGACCGGACCGGCCGGGGCATCCGCGGGAGCGACATGCTCACCCTCCCGCATCGGCCTGACGGTCGGGATTACTGGAAAATTTCCACCTCCTGCGAAGCACGGACCAGGACGGCCTCCGCCGGCGCGGGATCCGGGACGCGCCCGGCGACGGTGCCCGGGCGGGGGGACGCGGCGCCATTCACGCGGCGGGCAGGCGCCGACGGACTGTTCAGGCACGTAAAGTCGCGGCGGTGAAGGAGAAGCCGGAATTCCGGCCTGGAGTTCGTCCGCCGGAAACAGATGGACTTTCACGATGCCGTCAATATTAACCGAGCGGCCCGCCGAAGAGGCCTGCCGCAGGCTGGGTCTCCGGCGCGGAGCCGGTCCGGGATAGGGTTACGCGGGCAACGGGTTCCGATCGGGTACTCCGGGCCCCGCGCAACCGCGAAGGAAGAGCGCACCGGGGCTGGCGAACGTTCTATCGTTTCGGGGGCGAACTTGGTCCGGAAGCAAAATCCCGTGAGGCTCAGACAGGAGCCGGGAGTCAAGGGACAGTGAACCGGTATGTGCTGGATCCGGATCCCGCTGCGGGACCGGAGACGGGCCCGGCCCAGGACGGGACGGGTGCGGCGGGTCCGCTCTCGGATGAGATCTTCTGAATCTGTATCGTATGGAGTTTCGAACCTGAAGTCAAGAGAGGCATCAAACTTCAGGTGGAGGAATTTTCAGAAACAAGTCCTGACACGTAGCGGATTTGGAGGGGTTGACGTCATCCGGGGGACGCGGGGCGATTAAAAAAATTTAAATCCGCCCGGCAGTCTTTCCCGGACACCGGCTACCAAATTACATCAAATTCGCAAAGGATAATGGCTGTTGGAAGCACTTGGGCATAATTGCCTCAGCTAAACCCTGAGAAGGCACCGTTTAGCAGACGAAGGCCCGGAAGCATCATCCCGCGATGCGCCCATCCCCGGATGCAAAACCGGATCCAGGATCTGCTGGCGAAGCCCGTTGCGCATCCGCCCCCAACGCGCCTATCCGCGGATGCAAGATCGGCTCCACTGGCTACAGGCGAAGCCAGCGGCGCGTCCGCCCGCGACGTGCCCATCCGCGGATGCAAAACCGGATCCAGGAATTGCTGGCGAAGCCCGTTGCGCATCCGCCCTCTAAGCTCCAATCCGCTGATGTAAGAAAGGCTACACAGAAAACGGGCGATGCCAGCGGCGCTTCCGCCCGCTGGGCTCCAATCTGCGGATGCAAGAAAGGCTCCACAGAAAACGGACGATGCCAGCGGCGCATCCGCCCGCTGCGCTCCAATCCGCGGATGCAAGAAAGGCTCCACAGAAAACGGACGATGCCAGCGGCGCTTCCGCCCGCTGCGCTCCAATCCTCGGATGCAAGAACGGATCCACAGGATGCAGGCGAAGCTCGATGGGCATCCGCACGCGATGAATCGCAGCCGCTTGAAGAGGAAACCAGCACGCAATCGCATGGATGATGGACCGCGCAAGCTCGGCGACAATCCGGACAAGAGACGGCGGCGGTAAGGATTATGAAATACTTAATGCCTCCGCGAAGGGCCGCAAGTCAGCCGGATCCGGGCGGTTGCCAATCAGAAACCCAGGATATCGGTCGGGATGACGTGCATCCGGGATGCATGGATAATCATCCTGCTCCTGCCCCATCCATAAACGGCTCCTCACCGCCATTATGAACATATTGCTGCTGATTGGGTGCAGATTTCCCTATCGAGGCGGTCTTGATGTTCGCATCCTTATCCTGCCCCTTCCCTGTCAAGCCCCATGATGCTGCATCATGACCGAGCATATTGGCTAAATGAACATGTTTCTTCTCTTCCGATATGTGCAGAGTTAGCCGCATTCGGATGACAAATCGACTCAGAAAGCGAGAATCCGCTATACTGAATCATTGCCTTCGACATCCATGATCCGGGATGTAGGAACAGCTCGACAGGCGACAGTCTTGCCATGATTTATCCCCCGCTATGCCCCCCGTCCCCGGAAGCAAGACCAGCTCCAGGACTGACGGCAAAGAGCAGGATTCATCCGCCCGCGCTTCGTTGAAGCCGCCGGTGCAAAAACCATTCCGTGATCGCCGGGATGATGGTCCGCGCTTTCTCATCCGCCTTCCGGAAAAGAGACTGCGGATGAATGATGAGGCGATACTTCATGCTTCCGCGAATGGCCGCAGCTCCGCCGGATCCGCACGGCTGCCCATCCGGAAGCCAGGATGTCGACAGAGAAGCAGTGCATCCTGGATGCATGGGAAACTCTCCTAGTCCAGTCACTTCCATAAACGGATCCTCCCCGTCATGGACATATTGTATGGACATATAGCTATTGATTGGCTGTATAAGTACAAATCTATGTGGTCTTGATCCTCTTATCCTAATCCGGCCTGTCCCATGTCAACCTCCGAGATGCTGCATCATTACCATGCTTATCGGCTAAATGCGCCCAGCCACTCCTCTTCCGAAAACTGCAGAGCTGGCCGTATGAAGCGCATGATCCGCAGGCTGATTATAAATAGATTCAGAGATCATGATGACCACAGATGCTGAATCATTCTTCTCTACATTCCTGATCCGGGATGATCGCTGGCACATCCAGGGCAAGGCCGGCATCCCGTCCGGATGATCGCTGGCGCATCCGGGGCAAGGCCGGGCTCCATCCAAGGAAGGTCGGCGGCCGGACCCGGCAGGATTGCCCCGCCGGTCCAGCGGAGTGTGCCGACCCTCACCTCAAGACTCGGATCCGGAGTTGACTTTCATGCCGGACAAGGACCCCGGCTCTCGGATGGCGCTTTCAGGAAACTCGTATCCCGCAAAGGATTTCACCTTGCCGAAAACGCTTTGGCAAGTTGTCAGAACGGACCGGAAAGAAATTCGCGAAACAATTGCGAACACTTTACTGCCGGGAATCACTTTTCCGGGGCCCCCGGAGGACTCCCGAGAAAGTTTTTCCCTGCCCCGTCTCTTTTTTTAACATATCCCCTGAAATCCGCCTGAATCCTAAACGAACCTTACCGGTCACTCTTCGGCACCAACTATCATTTGATCTCAATGATTCCAACTGGTGCAATCTTATCCACATGTCTCCCCCCCACCGGAGCTCCGGCATATTGACAGGAAGGCAGACTTGCCCTAAAAGCGAACCATCCCTATCGCTAAAACCGTTAGGCGGGGCTCTGGCGCCCCGCACAGGACCAACGGCGAGGTCCTCCCACAAGACGGACTCGTCCACGTCAGCCCGAGACCCCTCAGATTCCCGTTCGCGGGAGAAAGCCTTTTACCCACAGTCATCCTCAAGTACACCTGCTTCAGTTCCCCGAGGCGGGCGGGATCCCTCCCGCAGTCTCCACCCTCCGAAACAGTTTCCCGCCTTTCTTTCCGGAAGACGAAAACCCATGCGGACGGGCCACGGCTCCTGAAGCCGGTCGAGAGTCTGGCCGGCCCCCGAAAGCGCCCTGCGGGATCGCCCGCGATGCACACGGGAAGGTCGTCAGGCTCCGGCGGCCCCGGTCGCGCCCGGAACCTCCGCCCGCGCCCGTGAAACCCAGAACCGGCTGGTTCCTCCCCGACCCTTACGGGACCCGTGCATCCTGAAGCCCCCTCAGGCCGGCCGCTCCGCAGACGCGGAGACGGTACCGCCAGGGGTGCCCGCAAGGCGGCCAAACGTTCGGTACTCCCCTCCGGGCCGACAGGACCAGCATGTCCGGCACGCGCATCAAAACCCTCATGCCTGCCCTGTCCAGACCATCAGCCGATCCCGAAGCGCCAGCGCGCTTCCGGCCCGTCCCGTCTGGCGGAAGGCCAGTTCCGCATCGCAGAGCAGTGCCCGGCACTGCCAGGCTGGAAGCGCATTCAGTTCAGTCCAGCCAGCATTCACCATTACGACATCGACCCTCTCCAGTACCCTTGAGGGCCGCGAGAGCGCCGATAAACTTGCAGAAACGCTGCAGCGAGAATGCTAAACCATGTCTGCAAAAAAAAATCCTCCGCCGGTCTGCCGGCCCCTCCACCTTCCCCTCCCCCTCTCCGCCGCCGTTCTCCCCGAGGCACCGCCCAGCGGCAGCCCCCGCAACAAGCCGGACGGCGCACAGATGCGCCTCACCTGCACCATAGCGGCCACCTGCCTGTCGCCGTCCGGATGCACGCTCACACTCACGATAGAGACGGCTCCCGCCAGGAGCAGGTTGCCGCTCCCGGAAAGTAGCGTCCCGCCGGGCCAGGCCGGCAGCGCCCTCATGGACCCGCTACCCCGGCGCCCCCCCCTGGAGGAGCTCACCGAAACGGACGAGAGCTTCCTGTCCGACAGGTCCATCCCACTGACCTTCCATCTCCCCGACTCCCTGGACAGGCCGTGGCTCGGCCGGGGAAAACCGGCAGGGTCCGGAAACACGGGCGTGGTGCAGCCCTTCGGCGTGCACGAGCTCGCCGGGCTCAAGCCGGAAGCGGTCCCTTCCCCGCATGGTTCCGAGCCCTGCGGGCCGGACTCCCGGGCCGGAGGCTCCGGCACCGAGGGGTGCGGGGAGGCCGGGGAGCCGGCCCGCAGCGAGTTCCAGGACGGCGGCGAGTCCCCTGAGGACTTCCTTCCCGGGGACCCTCCCGACGCCCTGCCGGAAGCCCGCGACACGCTCCCGGACGACCCGGAGGCCGCCGCGGACGGTGCGATGCGGAACACGGGCGTCCCGGAGGCGATCCAGGCCTGCGGGACGGCGCTCCCGGCAGGCCAGGCGGAGCTCGCGAACGGCGGCGGGGACCTTCCGGACCGCAGGCCGGCGCCCCGCTCCCCCGGCCTGCTCAAGCGCTCCGAGATAGCCAGGATGGTGAGCGACTTCCGCGTCAGGCACAGCATATCCAGGAAGACCATGGGCGAGATGGCGGGTGTCAGCGACAACACCATCCGCAACGTCGAGCTGGGCCACTCCTGCCTCCCCTCGACAATCGACTGCGTGCTCTGGGTCATCGGCTACACGGCCGGCAACGTCCAGAACGCCGGGCTGCCCATGAGGCTGCGCAGGCCCTCCCAGGACGCCCGGCCCTGATCCGCCCCGGGGCGTCCGGACCCCCGTTCCCCTAAGCCGTCCCCCCGCCCGATGCCCCGAGGCCAAGGCGGGGGGCCTCCCCGGAGCGGTGCTCGCCCAGCCGGATTCCCGGCCCCCTCAGGGCGGGAACTCACTGACCCTGCTGCCCGTGCAGGGAGCCCGGCCCGCAGCCCCGCAAGCCTCCTCCTTACGGAACCTGGCCCCTTCAGGCCCGGAAAGCAGCGGCCGGCTCCGGCCTGCAGGACCCCGGTCGGACCTCGCGGAATCGCCCGAGGCCCGCTCGGAGCCCTGGCCCCGACCGCCGTCACGGGAAGCGCGCCCGCCCATGTTCCCGCTACGGCCCCTTATCCTCCAGCGCGCCGCGAAGACTGCCGCCCCGGAAGCCTCGGCTTCCGGAACCCGGTCCCCCCGTAAGCCCGGAAGCGCCTGCCGCGCCATCCCTCATCCGCTCCTGCCCCGCCGCTCCGGGATGCCGCCGTCCCTTCCCGGAAGGCCCCTGACCCCTCCCGCCCAGACCCTCGCCCCAGCCAGGGAAGCCCTGCCCCGCATGCCGCTTCCTCCCCAGACCGCCCGGCCCGCCATGCGGCCGAGTCACCGCCGCCGCCCCGGAAGCACGGGCTTCCGGGGCACTGCCCCAGCCAGGCATCCAGGTCCCCGTGTGGACGGAGCCGGGCCGACCGCCTCCCTGCCCCCTCCCCCGCTTTCGCCGCCCCTTCCGCCCGGGCCCGTTTCGGCCCGGACCGTCGGCCCCCCTCGCTCACACCCCCCCCCGCTCCCGCCGCCCTACGCGATCCTCCCCGGAACGGAAGGCCCGCAATCCCCGCGGTTCACTCCTGCGCCCCCGCCTTCCGACACTTTCCGCCGCCGGGCTCCAGTCCCATCCCCCAGTACGCCGGACCCGGCCTCCGCCGCCGAACTCCAGCCCCACCCACCAGTCCGCCGTACCCGGCCTCCGTCGCCGGTCTCCCCGGTCAGCCCGAGGACGCCCCCGTGGCATGGGGGGGGCGCGGCGCCGCCGGAGGGGACTCCGGCAGGGCCGTGCCTGAAGGGGCCGACGGGCTTGGGGGAGGCGGACCGGGGCTCCGGCCGCCCGTTGACCAGTTATCATGGCCTAGATTATGTTAGTTTCTGAGCC
>JAISEQ010000083.1 GCA_031264045.1 Deltaproteobacteria bacterium | reverse complement strand
AAGGCCGTGGGAAAGCTCCGCGACCAGTACTCCCGCGAGCTCCAGACGGGCGCGAAGGCCCTCAGGGCCAAGAACCCCTTCGAGGAGGTCTGCGCCGAGGCGGCCCTGAAGGACTACCTTGAGGATCTCCGGAGCGAGGGCATGGAAATGCCGGAGGAAGAGCCGTCCGTGATCCGGACCGGCGCCTGAAGGCGTTCCGGCCCGGGTCCCCCGGCGCTTTTCCCGCGCGGCCCCGTCCCCGGCCCCGCCGGTTTTTCCGTGCCGCTCCGGCCAGGGTCCCCCGTCGGTTTTTCCGGGCCGCTCGGCCACTGCCCCCGTCCCCTTCCCGTCCACCCCGGCTTCTCCGGCCTCACGAGGCCTGCCGGGGGGCCCGCCGGTCCGTCGGGAGCCGCCGGGCCCTGCCGCGGCCGGGGCCGCCGGGCCCGTTTTCCGCTGTCCCCCGGGTCCGGGGGCGGGTCCCCCGCCCCGCCCCGCCTCACGCTTCCGGCTTAAGGCTTATTACTACCGACCGTCCCCACGCCCCCTCCGGGGGATCCCCCGCATGAACGCCTTAGACATCGCGCTGGCGGTTGTCCTCTCGTACTTCCTGGTCCGCGGCGTCTTCCGCGGGCTCGTGAAGGAGGTGGTGGGCATCCTGGGGCTCTTCATAGCCTTCTGGGTCGCCTCGGCCTACTGGCAGCTGGGCGCGGACCAGCTGACCCAGCTCACCGACCGCCCCGGCTACCGGGGGGTGCTGAGCTTCGCGGCCATCTACCTCATCGTCTACTTTCTGGTGGGGCTGCTTTCCATCTTCGTGGACAAGATAGTGAAGCTCGCGATAACCCCCCTGGTGAGCTCCATCTTCGGGGGGGCCCTCGGGCTCGTGAAGGGCGCGGCGCTCTCCGCGGTCATTCTCACCGCGGTCATGGGGTTCCTGTACACCAAGGACGACTTCTTCATGAACTCCAGGGCCTGGGCCTACGTGAGGCCGCTCACCGACGAGATAAAGACCTGGATCCCCGAAAACGTGAAGACCTACATAGACGATCGCCAGTCCATGGTCTCCGGGTCACTGACCCCCAGGCTCCAGGCCCCGGCCGCCCAGCCCGCCAGGCCCCCCGCCTCGTCCCCCGCGGCGCCCCTGGGGCTGCAGCCGCCAGTTGACTACCCGACCCTGATGGACATAGTCCGCCAGCACACCTTCCTTATCCAGCCCAGCTGGATGGAGAAGCTGGACGGCATGACGCCCGACCAGGCGGGCCCGGACGTCATAAGGGACTTCATCCGCGATCACCCAATCCTGTTCGCCCGCGCCCCCGAGCGTCCCTGGCCCCAGCCGGACGCCCCCTCCGAATGACCGGGAAGGGGAAGCTCCCCGCGCCGCCGCCCGGGCCGAGCCCCGATCTGGGGTACGCCGTGGACAGGATGAACCGCCTCCTGGACGGGCTCCTGCATCCCGAGGACGGCTGCCCGTGGGATCTGAAGCAGACCGCCCGCTCCGTATCCGAGGATTTTCTGGGGGAGGTCTACGAGCTCCGCGAGGCCCTGCTCGAGGGCGATCCCCTGAAGTGCCGCGAGGAGGGGGGCGATCTGGGATTCCTCCTGTTCTTCCTGGGCAGGCTCGCCTCCGGGGACCCGTCCCTGGATTTCGGAACGAAGGACATGCTGGACGCGGCGGTCGACAAGATGGTCTACCGCCACCCCCACGTCTTTGCGGCCCCCGCAGCGGCCCCTTCCGGAACTCCCGCGGCCCCCGTCCCGCCGGCCGGGGCGGAGGCCGGGGCGCCCGGAACCGGGACCCCGCCCGCCGGCGGTTCCGCCCCCCTCCCGTCCAGCCCCGAGGAGGTCCTGCGCCTGTGGCATGCCCTGAAGCGGGCCGAGCCCGGGCGCACCGGACTCCTGGGATCGGTGCCCCGCGATCTGCCTGCGCTCGCGAGATGCGGCGCGCTGGGGGCCAGGGCCGGACGAGCGGGCCTCGACTGGGAGTCCCCCGCCCAGGTCAGGTCCAAGCTCGACGAGGAGCTGGGCGAGCTGGACAGGGAACTCTCGCAGGGCGGATTCGGCGACCCGGAGCGGTCCGCGAGGATCTCGGAGGAGCTGGGCGACTGCCTGGCGGCCCTGGCGAATCTGGCGCGGCATCTGGGACTGAGCGCCGAGAAGGCCCTCCAGGACCACAACCGCCGCTTCTCACGCAGGGTCGCGTGGATGGAGGCCACCCTCGCCGAGCGCGGGGGGACGTTCGAGGGCTCGACCCCGGAGGAGCTGGACAGGCTGTGGCGGGACGCCAAGAAAAAGGCCTAGCGGTCCATCTGGTCTCCCTCGGCTGCGCCAAGAACCTGGTGGACAGCGAGAGGCTCCTGGGGGAGGCGGCCCGGGCCCTGCGGGCCCGCGTGTGCGCGTCCCCCGAGGAGGCGGATCTCGTGATGGTGAACACCTGCGCCTTCATAGCCGCCGCCCAGGAGGAGGCGGTGGCGGCCATTTTCGAGCTGAAGTCCCGCATGAGGCCGGGGGCCCGCCTCGCCGTGCTGGGCTGCCTGCCGGCCCTCCACGGGGGCGAGCTGGCCCGAGAGCTCCCGGAGGCGGATCTGGTGATGCCGGCGGGCGGCTACGCCGCCTTCCCCGGGAGGCTGAGGGAGCTCTTCGCCGGGGCTCCGGGGGATCCGGACGCCGCAGGCGGCGGCGGGGGGCCGGGGGCCGCCGCCGGCGCCGGAGCCGCACCGGGGACCGGTTCCGGGGCCGTCCGGAGCGCGGGCGGGGGGAGCGTGGCGCCCGGGTCCCCCGCGCCGCCGTCCGCCGCGCGGACGCCCGACGCCCCTTTCGAGAGCTGGGAGAGGGCGCGCGAGGGCACCCCGCGCTTCCGGTCCTTCCTGAAGATTGCCGAGGGCTGCGGCAGAAGGTGCACCTACTGCCTCATCCCGTCCATAAGGGGGCCTCTGGCCCCGGTCCCCCTGGACGCCCTCGTCCGGGAGGCTGGATCGCTTTCCGCGTCAGGGGCGCTCGAGCTCACCCTGGTGGCCCAGGATCTGACCGCCTGGCGGGACGGGGGGAAGGATCTGGGGCACCTCTGCCGGGCCCTGTCCGAAATCGGGGGGATAAGGTGGATCCGCCCCATGTACCTGCACCCCGAGGCGCTCGGCAGGTCCCTCGTGCTGGAACTGAGGGACAACCCCAAGGTGGTCCCCTACCTGGACGTGCCCTTCCAGCACGCCTCGCCACGGATCCTCAGGGCCATGGGCCGCGGCCGCACGAGGCCCCTGGAGGTCGTGGACATGATCCGCCGCGCCTGGCCGGAGGCCGCCGTCCGCACGACGCTCATGACCGGCTTCCCCGGGGAGACCGAGGAGGACTTCCGCCTGCTCGCCTCGTTCGTGGAGGAGGCCCGCCTGGACCATATAGGCTTCTTCAAGTTCAGCCCGGAGGAGGGGACCCCCGCAGCCCGCATGGGGGGCGCGGTTTCCAGGGGCACGGCCGAGCGCAGGCGCAGGGCCCTTTCCGCCCTCCAGAGGCGGGTTTCCCGGGAGCTTAACCGCGCCAGGGTCGGGAGCGTCGCGGAGATCCTGGTCGAGGGCCCCTCGGAGGACGCCCCGGAGGTGGCCTGCGGGCGGGGCGCGTTCCAGGCGCCCGACGCGGACGGCCTGGTCTACTTCGACGGGGAGCAGCCAGAGGCGGGAAGCATGGTGCTGGCCAGGATCCTCAAGGCCGGGGACTACGATCTGACCGCCGAGCTCGTCGGTTCCGGACGGGGGGACGGCGGGGCGGGGGAGGCCCGGGGGAGCCGCGGGGGAGGAAACCGCGTAAAGATCGGGGGAGCCGGAAGGGCCGGAGGAGCCGGAAAGGCCGGAGGCCCGGGGAAGGCCGGGTGCCCCGGAAGGGCCGGAACCGGCCCGGGCTCCGGGGGTCCGGTTCCTAAAGGCACAGGGAAGGATTCCGCGCCGGCGGCGGCCAGGGGGCGGGACGCCTCGAGGACGGCGGGAGGCGCCGGGTGACCGGCTCCGGGGGAATCCTAGCCGGCCTGAACGGCAGGGCGGCGGCCCTGAGCCGCGTCCTGGAGGCCATCCTGTCCGAGGACAGGGATCTCCTGGGCGAGATAAGCCTGTACTCGCTCTACGGGGGGGGCAAGTGGCTGAGGCCCCTGGTCTACTCGCTCGCCTGGGAGCTCCTGGGAGGGGAGCCGGGAGACCCAGTGATGCGGGGCGCCTCGGTCTTCGAGATAATCCACATGGCGTCACTTCTGCACGACGACATAGTGGACAGCTCGGACACCCGCCGCGGGCGGAGGGCGGCGCATCTGCAGTTCGGGGTGCCCGAGGCCGTCCTGGCCGGGGACTACCTCGTGGCCAAGGCGGCCAGGCTGTCGCTGGAGTGGGAGAGCCTGGAGACCTTCGATCTGATAACCGAGGTCATCCGCGAGCTCTCGTACGGGGAGCTCTACCAGCTGAAGGCCCGCAGGGATCCCGATCTGTCCCGCGGGGACTACCACGGCATCGTCCGCCGCAAGACCGCCGCCCTCCTGAGCGCGGCCGCCGAGACCCCCGCCGTCATCAGGGGGGCGTCCGCGGAGCTGAGGCAGGCCCTCAGGAGCTACGGTCTACGCTACGGCACGAGTTTCCAGATAGCCGACGACGTGCTGGACTACTCGGGGGAGGCGGGGGCGCTGGGGAAGCCGGTGCTGAAGGATCTGGACGAGGGCAGGATCACCCTCCCGCTCATCCTGGCCCGGGACTCGCTCCCCCCGAAGAAGGCCGCGAGGCTCAGGGATCTGGCGGCCCGGTGCGAGAGGACCGAAGACGAGAGGGCCGAGGTGCTCTCGCTCGTGGGCGAGGGGGGAGGCATCGAGAAGGCCAGAAAGGAGGCCGCGGACTGGGCGGAGGAGGCCGCCGCCGCCCTGGACGCCTTCCCGGCATCGGGAGCCTCGGATTTCCTGAAGAGGCTCGCGCTCCTCAATTCCTCCCGGGAGTTTTGAGGCTCTCCGCGGGAGTTTTGCGGCGTCCGCGCCGCGGCGGCTAACGGCTTCTCCGTGACGTCCGGGGCTTTGCCGACGGGTTCGGGGAAGTTCCGGCCGCCGGAAGATTCCGACGGCTCGGCCCGCGCGGATTCGGGGGGAGAGCGCGCGGCGGCCGCGGGGCGTCCGGGGCTTTCAGTGCCGCCGGGCTGCCTCGGGCAGGTTCTGGGCATCCGGCGCCGACGGTTAAAAATACGGATTCAAAGGGCGGCGTTCTCAAGGAAAGTGCAACGTTCCCTGGAAAGTGCGGCGTTCCCTGGAAAGGACATCGTTCTCAGGGAAAGTTTTTTATATCTCGTTTCCGGCGCAGGTTCCGCTTGAACTGCGGTAAGATCGGAGGAGGAGAGGATCGCTGTCAGCCTGATCGATGAAACGGTTAATGTCCCGCTGGAGCTGGCGATTGTTTATTCAGAGGAAACGGCTTAAAATATCTGATATAATCCAGACATTACAATCTGCAAAAATATATTTTTGATGTTATGAAAATATCTGTGCCTGAACATCTCCGCAGTTCAGGTGATTAATGCCCGTATCATGAACGTTGAAGCGAAACGGATCGGGTGTCCCCGCTTCAGACCGGCATGACCTGGTCCGCTCAGGCTTCCGCTTACATTCTTAGGTCTCGCGGCAAGCTGCCCGCTGCCGGCTCCAGGCACAATACACAGTTCTCTTGCCCTGAAGGCACCATAAGCCTAGTAGGAATATTTCACGAGTAATGCGAGAAGCACGCATGCATGTCAGAATTTCGGACGGGGGTCCGGGGTATCGGATTCGCAGACAAGCTCGAAAACGTCGACAGCCGTCCGCTGAAGCGATTCCGCGACGTTTCCCCAGACTTGCCGCCTTGGCGGCAGGCTTTGATATGCCGAAAGATCGGCTTTTTCCAGATCGTGGGGTAAAGGTCTGGGGAGCTGGGTCTGCATCTGTTGCAAAGCGGACTGGCCGCTTTTCTGCGGGTACAGACGATCAAAATTCTTCAGCGCTTCCGCTGATTTTTCAGCGCCCAGATGGTCGGAGAGCGCTGCCAAATCGAGATAGTCCCTTGTGGCGTTTCGCTTCAGGATAAGAACGACTTTTATCCGAAGAATTTCCCTATCAGTCGGCAGGGTAAGTTTCGACCTGCGGCAGTCGATGTCGACCGTCTCCAGGGTTCTGTTCTGATCAGCTGCCTCACGCAGGTCTCTATCCCGTCAAGGTTCCCCAAGATTAAAACCGGCTCGGTAATACGGGCCGAAGGCAAACCGGCTGCAGTCTCAAGCTGGCCAAGCACGTTGTCGAAGTTTTCACGCAAATCCGTTAAAACATGATCCTCATCATGAGATATGCGATGTTTGATGTGAACGGCGGCAGCTGTTTCTCCTACGAGTACGGTACCGGGTAAAATTTCCTGTAAGCGGCAGGCTGAAGACAAAACATCTTCCCAGTCAGGAAATGGCTTTGTGCTTTTTGACATAGTTATATCAAAAATGATAGCGCTGAAATGAAGGACTGTTTAAATTATGCTTACAAATATGTTCGACGTCATCGAGAATAGATCTGTCTTTTTTGATCGCAAAGTGCAGGTATGCCCAATCCTGCCACAAACCCCGGGAAATGATGTCGTCTATTGCCGGCAAACAGAAAGTTTCTTCATCGGACAGTTTAAGATGTCTGTGGATCACGGCGGCAGCTCCTTAATCCTGTATAAAACTCTCCTCCGCTTGTTGTGCAGGAGTCAGGTGATATAGCCTTCCGGAATCAACGTCTGCTCCTTTAACCAAAATATCACATCTGCCCAGACCCTGCTATTCCGAAAGCGCCGCTTCCCCCTCCCCCCGGTCCTTCGGCCGTTCCTGAGGGGCACCCCAGAGGGGTGGATGCAGGCAACTTCCATGTCTGCGGTCGATGGAGGACCCCCCAGCTTCCCTGGAGCGGGGGCGGGGGGAGCTCGGAAGTCAAGCGCGGCCCTTCTGAGGTGAAGGACGGTTCCCTGAAGCCACTTCAATGAGAGGAATCCTCGGAAGACACGTTTCCCGAGTCTGACGGGTTTTCGTCCGGAATGTCCCCGGAAGTTAGCCGAACTGGTGTCCAGCAGCCGCAGTCCCGCTGATGTCATTATAGTGTAACGCCTCTGGAGTTCGTACGCCGCAAATCCGAAGATTCGTGAAAACGGAAAACGACCCGAACGAGTCCTTTGAAATTGACATGTTCTGAATACAGAAGATTCCGTACAAGGTAAGCTATAATTTTTGGATTAGAGATCCCTGCCTCCCCCCATTTCTCGCTGTCTCCTCCCCCCTATTTCAGCTTCAACATTATTGCCGACTAAAAGTCATATCCCGCATAAGCTTCAGCAATTCTATCGGCTGGAATTGGTTCCAAGTTTAAGCTTCCGAGTTATGAGATGCTGGCAGGACGGTCCAGCTTAAGTTTCAGCCTATCCGCTTGCTGGCAAGGATATCCGGCACAAGCTTACGCATTTTCGTTGGCTGTCATGAAGTACCTGCTACATCTTAAGCCTCTACGCTGGGTGGCGGGGACAGTTCCACATTCCCTTCCGCATTTCCGTTGGCTGGCATGGCGTCCACATCTCAGCTTCCGACTCATCGTTTGCTGGAAGTGCGACCCCTCTTCAGCTTTCGACTCGGCATTGGCCGGAGTGGGGTCCCGGCCTTGAGGATCCGGGGAGAGCTTCTCGCCCGTTGCGCATGAAGACGGTCATGTCATCGCATCCCCCGCGCAAGGCTCCCATCCTTCGGCGGATAACGGGTAACGGTACATTGCCCGTCCGGCTGCCGGCACCTGCGACGTCAGCAAGCCTGGAAGATAGCTTTTTGAAGCCCGGACTCACATGGTGGCTGGCGGTGGTCAGCTCAGGGGGCGTCCCTGCGACCGGGTGAGCAACCGGACAATGCCTGCAATATGAGCGTATTGCAGGAAGAGCATGTTGCCGGGGTTCACGAAGACCCAGGTGTGGCGTGAAACGGTCCCCGACCGGACGAGACGCCCCTTTGCCATGCGGGAGGAAATCGGGACGCCCAGCCGGACCGGGGCGGCCCGGGCCCCTTCACGCTTACGGCGGACGCGTCAGGGCGCGAGGTCCGGGCGGTGAGGGCGCCGAATGAAGACCCCGTGGCACGGGGCGCGGAGATCAATCGGCTCCGGCGGCGGTCTCCAGGATTCTGTTGACCTCGGCCAGTTCGAGCCCCAGCTTCGCGCTTATCTCCTCCGGGCTCTTGTTGAAGGCGTATATGGCC
>JAISEQ010000530.1 GCA_031264045.1 Deltaproteobacteria bacterium | reverse complement strand
TTCGCCCGCTGGGAGATGGCCACTCCCGAGGGCTGGACCGTGGCCCACGAGGCCGCCCGGGCGGGAACGCTCCCCGGCGGCTTCGACCTTTGGGAACTGGCAACCCCCGAAGGCTGGGCGGCGGCGCACGAGGCCGCCCTGGCGGGAACGCTCCCCGACGGCTTCGGCAGTTGGGAACTTGCCACTCCCGAGGGCTGGACGGTTGCGGACGTGGCCCGGAACAGGGCGAATTTCAGGCGTTCCCGTCCGGCATGTCGTCCGGGAGGACGGGCAGGACGCTCGGGGGCACCCTCCTCAGCCTGCGCATGGCAAGACATAATAGTAGCCGCCTTGGAAGGTAGGATCACGACGGACTCGCCGGAATGGGTCCTCACGGGGGCCGGAGGAACAACGGTTGCCCATTCCGTTGCGCGGACCGGCCCCCTTCCCCGAGAATTCGACCGCTGGGAGATCGCGGATGCCGGGGGGATCACCGTGGCGCACGAAGCCGCCAAGTCAGGTAACCTCCCGGAAGGCTTCGACCGCTGGGATATATCCGACGGGCACGGCCGCACCGCGGCCCACGTGGCGGCGATGTACGGACGGCTCCCCGAAGGTTTCGAGCGCTGGGAGCTCGCAGACGAAAGAGGTTTCTCCGTAGCGCACGAGGCGGTGAAGGCGGGCAGCCTCCCCCGTGACTTCAGCCTGTGGCGGCTCGCCGACCGGGCGGGCTGGACCGTGGCTCATGAGGCGGCGACGGCGGGCAGGCTCCCCCGCGACTTCCGCCTGTGGCAGCTCGCCGACCAGACGGGCTGGACCGTGGCTCATGAGGCGGCGGGGACGGGCAGGCTCCCCCGCGACTTTCGCCTGTGGCAGCTCGCCGACCAGGTGGGCTGGACCGTGGCTCATGAGGCGGCGAGGACGGGATGCCTTCCCTGGGGCTTCCGCCGCTGGGAACTGGCGTCGGCCGACGGCTGGACCGTGGCGCACGAGGCGGCCAAGACGGGGCACCTCCCGCGCGGCTTCGGGCGCTGGGAGATCCGGAATGCAAGAGGTGTCACGGTTGCGCATGTGGCCGTGAGGAAGGGACGCCTTCCGCAGGGCTTCAACGGCTGGGAGCTGGCAACTCCTGCCGGCTGGAGCGTTGCGCACGAGGCGGCTGAACACCGGCGGCTCCCGAAGAACTTCTCGAGCTGGGACATCGCACGAAGGGACGGGCTCACTGTAGGCGTGGTGGCCGCGAGGGTCAAGTCTCGCCTGCAGGCTTGCCAGGCACGAACCTGAAAATATTGATTCCACTGTAAAAAACCTCCCTTTGGCTTTTCGGAGACAATTGCGCGTGTACAAGGGAAGCTCGAATTTACGAAAATTTGGCTTAAATAAAGGGAGTTTTATTCCGAAAACTCTTAACGTTCACCCTCACGTTGGGAGGGGAGGGGTTTTTGCATCCGAATCAATATTCCTGTTTAATTCAAAGCTGGAGGAAAAATCAGGATGCCGGTCATCGGCCGCGCCAGTCCCGTGTCCCGGAAGTCCTGTGTCCCGGAAAGGCAGTGTCCCGGAAGGGGATCGCCAGCATCAACCGGAGGATCGGTCGAAGGGTTCCTGGTGGAGGGGTTATATACGACAGCTGGAGCACTGTCGTCGGCCGACTGGAGGCCTGCAAGCAGGCGGAGTTGACCGCCGAGGCCTACGAGATGGCTACCGAGGCAGAGATGTCGATGCCCACGGAGCCGACCGAGAAATCCCTCGTCGACTTCAAAACGCTGAAGATGGGGTGCGACCGGGAGTTCAGCAGGGTCAGGCTCGTTCCGCCCCGCAGGCTGGCAGTTCCGATCGCAGCCGACCGGTGACTGACCCTGCCCCCCGCCCAGGCCCTGCGGGTGCCTGGCCGGAGAGGACGCGAAGTAATTTCGAAGAGTCCCGTCAGGGCAGAGTCGCGGGGGCACCAGACAATCGCCCCGTCAGGGCTGAGTCGCAGGGGCACCAGACAATCGCCCCGTCAGGTCAGAGTCGTGAGGGCACCAGGCGATCGCGGGGAAGCGTGCCGGTGGGGGAAGCCGGATCCGCCGCCGCCGGGGAACTGACGATGGCGACGATAGCCGTGAAGTCCGATGAATCATCCGGGGAGACGGCTCGGGCGGGCCTCCGCCCCTCCCTCATCCTCGGAACCGATTGGTGCCGTTTTTGACCCCGCAGAAATACACGCAGGATTTTTTCAAGACTAACTCCTTTATTTTATTGGATAAAATCATTGGGCTGTTAAACTCGGGTCGACAGTCCTTGCCCCCGCTCATGTTCCTCTTCCTCGTCAGCTTCCGCCATTGCCGAGGTCGCCGCCGCAGGCCTTCCGGTTGCGGTGCCGGGGTCCGGGGCCGGAAGGGTCCCTGTCCCCGGTCACGGGCAGGTCCTCGTAAGGTACGGACATGAAAAAGCCCGGTCCCTCCCCCGGCGTCTTGATGCCGGGAGCGGGACCGGGCGGTCGGGTCTCTCATCCCCGCGCCGCCGGGAGCAAGGCGGCGCGAGGCAGGGGACGCGGAGGACTCACTTGGCCCTGACGGCCTTGGACTCCTTCGCGGGCTTCCCTAAGGCGGCGGAGAGGTCCTCCTGGATACCGTTCTCGGGGGGCTCGTCCAGCGACGCCGAGGGCAGGGCGGGGTCGGGGCCCGCGTCTTCGGGACCGAGGTCTGCCGGGACGGGGTCCGGGGGCTCCGGGAGATCCTCGGGGCCCTCTTCCTGGGCGGGCGGCGGGGTGTCGAGGCGCACGTGGGCCTCGGTCTCGGCGACCTTGTCGGTGATGAGCCCGTAGGCGCCATGGAGCCTCTCCTCGATGGAGGAGGCGATCTCCGGGTGGTTCTTCAGGAAGGTCCGGCAGTTCTCCTTGCCGTTGCCCATCCTCTCGCCCTCGAACGAGTACCAGGAGCCGCTCTTCTCCACGATGTCGAGCGCGGCCCCGAGGTCCAGGAGCTCGCCCTCCCGGCTTATGCCCTTGCCGAAGAGGTTCTCGAAGATGGCCTCCCTGACGGGAGGGGCCATCTTGTTCTTGACCACCTTGACCTTGGCCTCGTTCCCTATCCTCAGATCGTCCGGGCCCTTGACCGGGGCCCCGCGGCGGATCTCGATGCGCATGGAGGCGTAGAACTTGAGCGCGTTCCCCCCGGTCGTGACCTCGGGGTTCCCGTAGGCCATGGGGCCTATCTTCATGCGGAGCTGGTTTATGAAGATGACCGAGCACATGGACCGGTGGATGCTGGAGGTGAGCTTCCTCAGGGCCTGGCTCATGAGCCTGGCCTGGAGCCCGACGTGGGAGTCCCCCATGTCCCCCTGAATCTCCGCCTCGGGGACCAGGGCGGCCACTGAGTCCACCACTATGAGATCGACGGCCCCGCTCCGGACCAGGATCTCGGCTATGTCCAGGGCCTGCTCGCCATGGTCGGGCTGGCTGATCAGAAGCTCGTCGGTGTTGACCCCGAGCCTTCTGGCGTAGCTCACGTCCAGGGCGTGCTCCGCGTCCACGAAGGCCGCCACGCCGTTCTGTCCCTGGGCGTTCTTGGCCTTCTGGGCCTCGGCCACGATGTGGAGGGCCAGGGTCGTCTTGCCGCTGGACTCCGGGCCGTAGACCTCGATGATGCGTCCCCTGGGGATGCCGCCTATGCCCAGGGCGGCGTTCAGGCTTATCGATCCCGTGGAGATGACGGGAACCGCCACCTGCTCATCCTCCCCCAGGCGCATGATGGAGCCCTTCCCGAAACTCTTCTCTATCTGGGAGATGGCGTCGGTGAGCGCCTTGGCCCTGGCCTGATCGGTAGCGGGCTTCTCGTCCTTGTTGGTGGTCTTCTTGAACTTGCTTTCGGCCTTGGCCATGGAAGCTCCTCGCGGGGGGCACTTCTCGGCCCCGAGTGGTTCGACGCGTGAATGCCGGACGCCCCGGCGCCCGGAGGACCCAGGCCGGGGGAAATGCCCCCCCGCCTTCACGGTGAACCGGGCCGGCGGGGGGACGGGGTCAGGGCTGACGGCCGGAAGGCGGGGCCGGAGGTCCCGGGCCGCAAAGGGCATGAGGTTCTGAAAAGGCCGACTGAATCCCGTGGGTTTGGTTTGAGGGCATGAGGGCGACAGGGGCGCATGGCCTGAGGCGGTCGGGTTTCGGCGGCGGTCTGAGCGGAGAGGCAGACGCCGGATCCCCGGGCCGGGCCCGGGGGCTTTGGCACCTGCCCAGGCACGAGGCGGGCTGGGAAGGGGGATGCCGAGCGCAACCGGCAGCCTGAGATTTGTGCATGATACTACAGATTGGCCTATCCGACCAAAGCTTTTCCAGAGGACCGGAGCCGAAACTTTTCGCGGGACCAGGTGCGGGATCGGGGCTCATTTCCGGGGCGGTTTCAGGGGCAGCGAAAGGTGAACCGGGCGGTCCCGGCGTCCGAAGTCGGGGCGGGACGTCGAACGGGAGGGAGCCCCGGAGTGAGGGTTTCCCCGGGTTTCCGGATGCTTTCGCGTGTTTTCTGATGGTTTCGGGGGATTTGGTACTGAGGTGGGTGTGAGGGGGTGAGGAGGGGAGCTCCGGAAGGGAGGGCGGAAAGGGTTGCGGAGCGGGTCCGGTAGGTGAAGGGACCGGGAGTGTCCGGGCTCGGGGCGAGCGGGCCGGGGGGAGGGGGGAGCGGACGTGGTAGCTGGGGGGTTCAGCC
>JAISEQ010000482.1 GCA_031264045.1 Deltaproteobacteria bacterium | reverse complement strand
GTCGGCCGGGAGGTCGAACACCTCGTCGGGCATTGCCAGATGCCTGGCCCCGGGCCCCCCGCCGCCGCCTCCGTCGCCGGCGCGGAGTGCGGCCAGGGCTCCCTGGCGCTCCTGGGGGGTCCTCCCGCTCGATCCGGTTATGACCAGGACTGCGGGGCCGGGAGACCGGCCGCGGGACCGGCCGGAAAGGTCTCCCCTGCGGCGGCCGAAGCCGGAGAAGTCGGAGGGCTCCCGGCCGCCGGGACCGGCGCCCTCCCCCGCCGCCCCGTGCGGAACGGCCGCCCCCGCGGCCATGGCCCGGTACTTGCCGGGGATGTCCAGGTGGGTGGTGCCGATCCGCCCCCTGCCGAAGACGTAGGTGTCCTGGAAGACCAGAAACACGTTTTCCAGCACCGTCCCGTCCCCGTCGGAATAGCGGGTGATCTTCCAGTCGGAGCCGGGCGCCGTGCGGTCGAAGGCGGCGTCGACGTTCGCGGGGTCCCGCGGATCGGCCTCGCCCGTCACGGCCTTCATGGCCAGTTCCGTCATGGCCAGGAGCTTGCTCTGCCTGGCGGACGCCGACCACGTGCCCAGCCGCCCCCCCGCGCCCATGGAGACGATCGCGCTCTCTATCGAGCGCATCAGGTGATCGCGGCCGGCTTCCGCGTCGCCGGGGGGGAGCTCCAGCGCCTCGGGGAAGCCCAGGAAGGGCGAGGGCTCGTCCGCCTCCACGAAGATCCCCCCCAGCTCCAGGACGGACCTTATGACTGGGGCCGCGAGCGCCTTGCTCGTGGTGAAGAAGGCGGCGTCCCTGCCGTAGGCCCTCAGCCACGAGCGCATGCTCAGCTCCACGAAGTCCCTCGCCGCGCGCACGCCCCCCTCGGCCGTCGGGTCGGGAACGTTCTCGTAGTGGAACCGCAGGCCCAGATCCCGCGCGGCCTCCTCCATTATGACCCTGCGGCGGAAGATGGACTCCACCGACATGTGCCTGGGGAAGGACGCGTGGACCAGCGATTTCGCGCCCATCCCCCTCGCCGCCCAGGGGATGGCGTAGCCGCGCGATATGAAGTCCGGGTTCACCGCCAGATCCGCCGCGGCCGCGACGAGCCCCGTGTCCTCGCGGCAGTCCGCGGCCAGGAGCTTCACTTCGGGGCGCCTGGCCCTTATGTTCCGGAAGGCGGCCGCTGTCCCGGGCAGCCCCTCGGTGACCACCACGGCCGCCACGCGGGGATCCGAAGCCGCTCGCTCGACCGCCAGGGCCGCGGCCGGGGGCTCGCTCATGGAGCTCTCGGGGAAGAAGCTGTGGGCTATGTATCCGCCCCCGGAGGCCATGCCGTACTTCGCGTAGATGATCTCCATCCCCGTGAGGAGATCCTCGTCCTCCGCGTCCGCCGGGGTGACCACGGCTATCCGGAAGGGCGCGTCCCTGACAGGGGCGTGGCCTCGGGTTTCGGCGGGCGCAGTGCCCGGCGCCGGCATGTCCCCTGGCGCGTCCAGCACCGCGGCAGCCCCCGCCAGCGCCGCGGCGGCCGCCGCGAGCGCCCCGGCAGCCTTCCAGAAGGACCCGCCCTTCCCGGAGGGGGCATTTCCCGAGCGTCCGTCCTCATCCTGCATGTGACACCTTGCGGCGCGCCCGCCGGGGTTCCGAGGGGCGCCCCGGGGCATGAAGCCGGGCGCGAGGACGGAACCTCCCCCGCGGCGGGGACGGGCCGCGAGTCCCGGCTCCGCGCCGGCTCGCGGGCCGCTTGCCGGCGGCCCGCGCTATGTCGCGCCATGTCAATGTAACAAATATGGGGACGGGGTGCAGGTGTCGGCGTCAAGCGGATTCCGCATGAACGGCCGGTGCGGGGCCGCCGCCGGGGCGGCCCGGCGGGTGCGCGGGGAGCGGAAGCGCCGGCGGGGCAGGCGTCCCGCCGGTCACGGGTATCGGAGGAAGCCCGCGGCGGGAACGCGGGTCCAGAAGCCGGGAGCGGGATCGCGGCGCGTACGGTCGCGCGGATGTCCGCAGGCCCGGATGCGCGGCCGTCCGGAAGCGCCGACCTCCGGAAAAATTTGAAGGGGGGGAAATTTTTCTGACCGAACGGGCGGGAGGGGATTTTCGGAGCGAAAGCGTTTCTGCGGGCTGCCGCCCGGTCGGGAGAGCCCGGTTTTGCATACGGCACGGCTCCGGCAGGACGCGTCCCGTCCGCCTGCCGCGATGCGGCGCCCCGGACGCAAGTCCCAGATGCGCATGCGCAGGCACGGCCTTTCGGCCGCCGGAACGTGGCGCCCACGCGCATGCCCCGGCGGGTGTCAGGGACGGCGGCGGGCATGCGGCGGGGCCTTTGTCGGAAGACGCGCGGGCGGGCGTCGGGCATGGACCGGAGCCGCGCGGGGCGGAAGGCGCAGGTGCCGCGCAGTGCGGAAGGAGCGGGCACCGGGCGCGGGGCCGCGCCCGCGCGCGGGACGGCCGTCCCAGCCCCGGCGGGGCTGGACGGGGAGTTTCCCGCGGGATCAGCTTCCTGCGTCGTCGGGGGCGCCGGACCCGGAAATGCCGGGGGAAGGCGCGGAGGGTCCGGCTTCCCCGCCGGCTTCCCCCGCCGCCTTGGCGTTCGCGTTTCTGGCCCGTCTGGTGGCCGAGGCCTTCAGGTAGCCTGCCGCCCTGTTCCTCTTAGCCTGCTCGCTCTCCCGTGCCCTGGCGCCGACTGGTTTCCCGGCCTTCGCCGGGGCGGCGTCCGACGTCGCGCGGGGCTTCGCGGCCTTGCCCCCCGCAGGGGCCGGGTCCTTCCCGGCAGCGGCGCGGGAGGGCTTCCGGGGCGGTGCCTCCGCGTCCTTCGGGAGCTCGGCGCCCTTCACGTCCGCGGCTTCCGGACCGGAGGCCTTACGGGGCTCCCTTGCGGAGCGGGGCGGCTTCTCGCAGGTGGGGCAGGCGGTGCTGGGGCACCTCAGGGGGCCGGGGACGCCGCCCTTGGAGATCTTCCTTATGCGGTAGGGGAAGCCGCAGACGGGGCAGGGGTCCTTGACGAGCTCGCCCCTGGCGAGGAATGTGCATTTGGGATAGCGGGAGCAGCCCATGAAGGGGCCCCGGACGCTGTTGCGCTCGACGAGCTGCCCGTCGCAGCCCTCCGAGGGGCAGCGGAAGTCCGTGGGGAAGGGGCGCGTCTCCCTGCACTTGGGGTAGCTGGCGCAGCCCATGAACCAGGAGCCCTTGCGGGCTCGCTTCACGACCATGGGCGACCCGCACTTGGGGCATTCCCTGGGGACTCCCTCGGGGAAGTCCGGCGCCTCCTCGTGGTCGAGGGGGATGGCCCTCCCGTCCTCGACCTTCACGGGCCTCGTGGTGCGGCAGTCCGGGTAGCCGGAGCAGGCCAGGAAGGGCCCGAAGCGCCCCTTCTTGACGACCATGGGCTTCCCGCACTCGGGGCAGTCGATCTCGCCCTCCAGCTCGGGGTCGGGCTGGGGCACGGGGGCGCCCCTCTCGTCTCGGGTGAAGTCGCAGGTGCCGCCGCAGCCGGTGCACGAGAGGTAGAACCCGGACTTCCCGTAGCGGATGCGCATCCCGCCGGACTCCCCGCACCTGGGGCAGGGCGTGTCCACCGGGAGTCCGTCCAGCTTCACGTTCAGCATGGACTCGCGGGCGGTGTCCAGGGACTCGGCCAGGGGCGAGTAGAGCTTCTGGAGGACCGACAGCCTCTCGGCCTGGCCCTCCTCAATCTGGTCCAGGTCCTCCTCCAGGTCGGCGGTGAAGTCGTAGTCTAAAAGCCTGGGGAAGGATCCCACCAGGAGCTCGTTCACCATGAAGCCCATCTCCGTGGGCCTCAGCTGCCCCCTCTGGCCCTCGGCGTAGGCCTTGTCGCGCAGGACCGAGATGGTGGCCGCGTACGTGGAAGGCCTCCCGATTCCCCTGCTCTCCAGCTCCTTCACCAGCGTGGCGTCGTTGTAGCGGGAGGGCGGCTGGGTGAAGTGCTGGGCGGGGACGATCCTCTCCGGGATCAGGGTCTCCCCCTCCTCGAGCGGCGGGAGCAGGTCGCCCTCCCCGTCGGGGGAGGCTCCCCGGCCCCGTCCGGGGACGCCGTCCGGCGCCCCGTCGGTGGGGCCTCCCGTGCCGTCGGGCTGATCGGGAGCGGCGTCGGTGCCGGAGTCCGCCCCGGAGTCCGTGTCCGGGACGACGTCCCCCGAATCCCCGTCGCCGGATCCGCCGCCCCGCGCGAGCGCCGGGCGTCCGGGCCCCTCGCCCCAGGCGGCGAGGTAGCCGTCGAACTTGAGCACCTGGCCCGTCGCGCGGAAGCCGTAGGATCCGCACTCGATGTCGGCCCCGGTCTGGAGGTAGACGGCGGGGGTCATCTGGCTCCCGACGAAGCGGCTCCAGACGAGAGAGTACAGCCGCAGGTGGTCGTTCGAGATCTGGCCCGAGAGCGACAGGGGGGTCCGGGAGGCGGAGGTGGGCCGGATGGCCTCGTGGGCGTCCTGGGCGCCCTTGCGGTTCCTGTACCGGTTGGGCTCGGCGGGGGCGTGGCCGGGGCCGAAGAGGGACGACGCGAGATCCAGGGCCTCGCGCGCCGCCTGGTCGTTCACCCTCACCGAGTCGGTCCTCATGTAGGTGATGAGGCCGGTGGTGCCCTCCGGGAGCTCCACGCCCTCGTAGAGCTGCTGGGCGAGGCGCATGGCCCTCGCCGGGGAGATCCCCAGCCGGGAGAAGGCGGCCTGCTGCATGGTCGAGGTGGTGAAGGGCGGCGGGGCGTTCTTGCGCCTCTCCTTCGAGGCGACCGCGCGGACCGTGAAGGGCCTGCCCGCGACGGCGTCCACGCAGGCCTGGGTCTCGGCGGCGGTCCTGAGCTCGATCTTCTTCCCGTCCCTCCTGACCAGGGAGGCCCTGAAGGGCTGTCCCGCCTTGGCGAAGAAGGCGTCGAGCGACCAGTACTCCTCGGGCACGAAGGCGAAGATCTGCCGCTCCCGGTCGACCACGAGCCGCAGTGCGACCGACTGGACCCGTCCGGCAGAGAGTCCCCTCTTGAGCTTGTCCCACAGGACGGGGCTTATGAGGTAGCCCATGAGGCGGTCGAGGATCCTCCGGGTCTGCTGGGACTCGAAGCGCTTGAGCGAGATGTCGGTGGGATCCGCCAGCGCCGCCTTGATGGCCGCCGGCGTCAGCTCGTGCAGCAGCACCCGCTTGAAGTCGTGCTTGTCCCGGCCCAGGGATTCCGCTATGTGCCAGGCGATGGCCTCGCCCTCGCGGTCCGGGTCGGGGCCCAGGTAGACC
The DNA here is from genome assembly GCA_031264045.1 of Deltaproteobacteria bacterium. Classification (GTDB taxonomy): domain Bacteria; phylum Desulfobacterota; class Desulfarculia; order Adiutricales; family Adiutricaceae; genus JAIRZX01. The sequence goes on along the minus strand of JAISEQ010000482.1, from coordinate 4 downwards.
ACGT
>JAISEQ010000436.1 GCA_031264045.1 Deltaproteobacteria bacterium | reverse complement strand
TTAATGCGTCTATGCTTTAATGCGTCTATGCCCCGAACCCGAATATCTTTCATGTCCATGATGATCCGGACTCCGCCGGTTCCGTATTCCTGAAGCGTCGGTCTCCGAAAGCCCAGGATATACGAAAGAACGAAGAACCGCGAAAATCAGGGACAGCATTCTTAAGTTCATTTCCGGCCCATGTATTTTCGGGTGTGAAGCATAAGCGTCTGGAGCGTCTGGAGAGTCTGAAGCGTCTGGAGAGTCTGGAGAGTCTGGAGAGTCTGAAGCGTCGGAAGTTTCGCGATCATTCCATGACCCTCGCCGGCTATCCGGCATTCCCGTAATTTTTCGCGCGTTGCGCCGCGTCCGCCGCTTCTCCCCGTCCCGCAGGTATCCCGGTTGAAGATAGTTCCGGCAAGGCATATCGGCTACTGCATGGGCGTGAAGCGCGCCATGAACCTCGCTTTCCAGGCCCTGTCCAGGGAACGCGGCAGGATCGTCTGCAGCTGCGGCCCGCTCATCCACAACCTCCCCGCCCTGAAGCTTCTGGAGTCCAAGGGGCTCTCGATCTACGATCCGCTGAATCCCCCGCCTCCGGGGTCCGCGGTCATCATCCGGGCCCATGGCCTCCCCCCAGGAAAGGAGATCGCCCTCAGGGCCGCGGGGCTCAGGGTGATAGACGCCACCTGCCCCAAGGTGGCCCGCGTGCAGAGGAAGGTGGCTGAGGCGGCGGCGTCCGGGGCCAGGGTGGTGGTCTGGGGGACAGCGGGCCATCCCGAGGTGGAAGGGCTTCTGGGCTACGCGCTGGGGAGGGGATCCGTGGCTTCGGGCCCGGAGGGGATCGGGGAGCTTCCGGAGGACTGGGAGCGGGTGTTCCTGGCGGCGCAGACCACCCAGGACATCACGGGCTGGGAAGCGGCGGCGGCCGCGGCTGAGAGGCGCTGGCCCGGACGGGTCACGTACCTCAATTCCATCTGCGAGGCCACCGAGGACCGCCAGAGGAGCGTGGCGGAGCTGTGCCGCGAGGTGTCCGGGCTGGTGGTGGTGGGGGGAAGGGATTCCGCCAACACCCGGAGGCTCTACGAGCTCGGGGCCAGGAGCGGGGTGAAGGCCGTTGCGGTGGAGGGCCCGGAGGAGATACCTCCGGGGTTCACCGACGGGCTGGCGTCGGTCGGAGTGGCATCAGGGGCCTCCACCCCCATCTGGCAGCTCCGCATGGTCTACCAGGCGCTGGGTTCCCTGGGGAGAAGCTCGGAGAGGACGCCCGCCTCCTTCTTCGGGAGGTTCTTCAGGGCGCTGGCCCTCTCGTTCATCTACCGCGCGGCGGGAGGCGCCGCGGTCGGCTGGGCGCTTGCGGGGGCGGCGGGCTACGAGCCGCCCGGGCTCTTCTTCGCGCTCTTCTTCTATTTCGCCCTTGCCGTGAACCTCTTCAACGGCTTCCTGGACCGGGACAGCTCCCGCTTCAACGATCCGGACCGCTCGGCCTTCTTCTCCAAGTACAGGGGGCCGCTGGTCTGCGCCGCGCTTCTGAGCTTCGCCCTGGCCATGGCCGCCGCCCAGGCCCTGGGCCGCTGGATCGTGGTCTTCCTGGCCGTCCAGACGGTCCTGGCCGTCATGTACGCCATACCCTACCCACTCGAGTTCTTCAAGGAGAGGGGGCTGAGGGGCGTGAAGGACATGCCGGGCGGGAAGACCCTGTCCACCGCCGTCGGCAAGGCGCTCCTCCTGAGCTGTCCGGCCTTTCTGGTGGAACCCCCGCTGATAGCCCCGGACGCCCGCGGGCTCGCCGTCGGCATGTGCGCGGCCGCCCTGGCCTTCGTCCACATCTTCGTCCGGAACTATCTCATGGATCTTCAGGAGGCCAGGGGAGACCGCTCCTTCGGTGCGGGAAGCATCGCGCTCCTGCTGGGGAGCCGGCGGTCCGCGAGGTTTCTGGTCCTGGTGCTGGCGCTGTGGGCTCTGGCCATACCAGCCTCCTGCCTGGCCGGTCTCATGAGGCCGGAAGGGCTTCTGTTCATGGTGACCGGTCCGCTCTACAACGCCTTCGTCCTGACGAGATTCCTGAAAGCCCCCGGGCTCGGAGGCTTCCAGTTCGACCTTTACCTGGACGGGCAGTTCCTCCTGGCCGGCCTCCTGAGCGTGGCCTTCCACGCGGTGGCGGGCCCGTGAGCTCCCGGTCCGCGGAAGCTGGCGGCCGCGGCGCCGGAGGCGGAATCCTCCGGGGATCCCCTGCCGGGGCCGCGGACGGGTCGAAGCTCCGGAAGCCGCCGCGGCAGATCCGGCCTGGGAAGGGGCAATCCTGCCTCCGGCACCGGTCCGGTTACCGGTCCCGATCCTGAACCCGCTCCCGATCCCGATCCTGAACCCGCTCCCGATCCCGGTCCCGCCCCTGAACCCGGGAAGTCCGGAGGCGGAGGACGTCCCGTGACAGAGGAGGCGTACTGACCGGCAGGGCACGGAGGGGATTGGTTGAGGCCGTACCGTTCCCGAACTTAAATCGCTTCGGGGTTCAGCCGGGGGCGCCGCGCGGACGGCCGCCGCCTCAGCGTTCCGGAAATGATTCCCGCGACGTCGGCAAGGCGGCTGGTAAGACGGATTCCCGGATGACGGCGGCCTGCGGACACGGCCTTGAGGGACACGGATGCGGGGTGAAACCGGCTCCCTCCGCGCGGGCGTGAACGATTCTGGAAGGCCTGGGGCGTTTCCTGCAGGGCTTTTTCCGCCGCGGGGCGTATCCGGCGGTCCCGTCCGCGCCGCGGCCGGGGCTGGGCACGGGGTTGCGGACGGCCCTGGAGACGGGACGGCCCGTGCGGGAGACCTCCCCCGGCCGGCGGGGAACCCTCCCCGGTTACGGAAAGGCGAAAAAAAGGCCCCCGCACCCGGAGAAGGGGGCGGGGGCCTGACTGAAACCAGGATCCCGGAGGTAACGGGCTAGAACTCGAAGTCGTCGTCGTTGTCCATGGGAAGCGCTCCCTTGGGCTCGGCCTGGCGGACAGGGGGCTTTCTGAGCGGCGGCCCGGTCAGGGCAGGCTTGGACCGCGAGGCGGGGCCGGAGGGCTTCAGGCTCCGGATGTGGTCGGAGTTGCGCCCGTGGACTATGAGGGTTATGTCCTCCACGGCGCTCATGAGGTTCCCGGCCTGGACGGAGAGCTGGCCTGCGGAGCTCGCGGACTCCTCGGCCGAGGCGGCGTTGGACTGGGTGACCTTGTCCATCTGGCTCATGGCGGTGGTTATCTGGTTTATGCCCTGGCTCTGCTCCTTGGAGGCCTCGGCCACCTCGGTGACGAGCTGGGCCACCTTGGCCGAGTTGGTGGCCACGTTGTGGAAGTTCTCGGAGGTCGAGTTGACCATCTCGGAACCGGAGTTGATGTTGGAGATGGTCGCGGCAATGAGGTCCGCCGTGTTCTGGGCGGCGTCCGCCGAGCGGATGGCCAGGTTCCTCACCTCGTCCGCCACTACCGCGAAGCCTGCCCCCGCCTCGCCCGCGCGGGCCGCCTCGACGGCGGCGTTAAGAGCTAGCAGGTTGGTCTGGAAGGCTATCTCGTCTATCGTCTTTATGATCTTGCCGATCTCGTTTCCGGAGGTGGCTATCTGGTCCATGGCCTGGATGACGTTGGCCATGGAGCTCTCGGCGCGGTTCACGGCGTCGTTCGTGTGGGTCATGAGCGCGTTGGCCTCGATGGCGTTGTCGGAGTTGCGCTTGGTCATGGAGGAGAGCTCCTCCAGGGCGGCGCTGGTCTCCTCGAGCGAGGCGGCGTTCTCCGTGGCCCCTTCGGCCAGGGTGTTGGAGGCCCCGGAGAGCTCGCCCGAAGCGGTGTCGACCTCCTGGGCGCCCTCCGCCAGAACCGAGATGATGGCGTTGATCGGGACCGTGATGCTCCGGGTGATGAGCACCCCCATGAGCATGCTGATGATGATGGCAACTATGATTCCGGAGATGAGGGTGGCCAGTGCCCGGCCGAGGGACGCGGTCGACTTGTCGGCGAAGTCGTTCGCGAGGGTCGTGAACGAGTTGTTCATGTCCGAGGTGGTCTTCAGCAGGGCCATGCGGGCGGCCACGCGCTTGGGCTTGGTGTCGAGATCCGAGGACATCGTGGTGTTCAGGTTGTGGAGAGCGGTGATGCAGTTCTGGCCGGTCTCGATGATCCTGCCCAGCTGGTCCTTGAACGCCTGGACCTGGGTCTCGTCCTGGAGCTTCTTGGCGGTGTCCACGAGCTTCTGGGCCTCTTCGATGGACGTCCTGAAGCGGTCGGTCTCGTGGTAGTAGAGGCCGCGGAGCATGTCGATGTAGAAGTTGGAGCTGGAGCCTTCAAGACCGAAGGCGTCCTGGACGTCGGCGTAGGCCCTCTTGATGGCCGGGACGTCCGAGGCGGGATCGTTCAGCGTGTCGAGAAGCCTCTGCTCCTGCTGCCGGCGGTACTGCTGGGTCTGTTCCTGGAAGGCGTTGAAGTTGTTCAGCGCAGTCGTGCGGTTTTCGATGATGTCCTTGATGTTGCGGGGAAGGCTGGCCGATATGTTGTTGAAGTCGGCGTGGAGCTTCTCCACCTGCGCCTCGAGATCCCTGGCCGTCGGATTTTCGGCGGCGAGCCCCTGCGCGAAGGCGGTGCGGATCTTGGAGAGGTTGTCGTTCACCTCGGTGCGGTAGCGTTCCGCGGAGGTCCAGGTGGCGTCCGTGTAGTCGTAGCTGTATTCGAGGACGTTCAGGCTCTCCATCAGGATGTTCAGCTGGAGGAGGGTCACCAGGTCGTTTCCCGGCATCACGACGTCCCGCAGGTTCTCCGTCTCGTTCTGGACTTTCCTCACGGACAGCCCGATGAAGGTGGAAATCAGGAGGAATATGACGCAGGTGGCGGTGAAGCCCAATAAGATCTTTGACCCTAGTTTCATTGTTAAACACCTCTGACGCTTGCTGGCCTTGAACGAGGCCGCCTCCGGCGGCCCGCGGCAGACGGGCGGCCCGGCGCCGCGCCGGGATTCGCGCATCGGAACGGGACCTTTTCCCGGTCCCGGCTGGTGACCGCCGGCCCCCGCCATCCGGGGGGCTCTTCAGGCTCGACAGAAATTAATCCTAAAGCATGGTTGCCGCTCATCCGCGCACAATCAGATTTAAACAGAAAAAAAGAAGACTTGTCAAGGAAGTGGCTGATATGAGTGGGTTTTGCCCCCCGTGAGGAGTCCCCGCCCCCTCCGGAGCCTCCCGGAGGACTTTCCGGAGGGCTCCGGGGCCCGGAGCCGTCCGCCGCGCGGAACGGGTCCCGGACGCGGCTGCCGGGGCGTCCTCGGGCAGGCGGGCGGGTGCGCTCCTGGCGGGAACCCGGACGGGTCCGGGGCTCCGGGCCGGGGATCCGCGCGGCCCGCCCGTGCGCCTCCGGGGCTGAACCGTCGCGGTTTCCGGCCGGATCCGATGAAGTTTCCGGTCGGATCCGATGAAGTTTCCGGCCGGATCCGATACAGTTTCCGGCCGGATCCGATACAGTTTCCGGCCGGATCCGATACAGTTTCCGGCCGGATCCGATGAAGTTTCCGGCCGGATCCGATGAAGTTTCCGGCCGGATCCGATGAAGTTTCCGGCCGGATCCGATGAAGTGCCTTCCAGGAGTCCTGGGCGCCCCGCTCGTCGGATTTCGGGGCGCAAGGATTTTAATAGTGCCTCAAGGGTATGCCAGGTGAGGCGCCGGGCGGGAGGTGGGACGGCGGATCGGGCGTTTTGGGCCTGAAGCGGCCAGTTCCTCCGTAGGTTTCGCGCCGCCGCCGGTTTCGCTCCCTCCGGGGAGGACGTGACCCGAGTCTTCGTCGGGGTGCGGGCAGGGCCGGGTTCCGAAAGCGAATCGGGGCTACGGGGACGCCCGGCAGCCGGACCTCATCTCGTCCGGGAACTCGGGAGGCGGGGGGGCGGGGTTCCGGGGAAGCTCGCGGCCCGCTGTTCCGTCCGGGAGCCCGTAGTCCATCTCGTAGATGACGTCCCACATCTTCCCGGTGGCCCAGAGCCTGCCGTCGGCGTCGAAGGCCAGGCCGTTTAAGACCGCGTCCGGCTCCCCCAGCCGGGCCCTGACCGGCGCCGCCACGGGCGCGAAGTCCAGCCAGAACCTCACCTCTCCCGTTTCGGTGTCTATGGCCGCCACCCGGTCCTCCAGGTAGATGTTGGCGAAGACGAGGCCGGTCCGGGGGTCCCACTCCAGCTCGTTCAGCATCCGGACCGTTTTCGCGCCGTCCCTCACCGCGAGCGGCGGGCCCGCCGGCGCGTACGTGAACGGGTCGTGGGCCTGAAGCCTCTCGGAGCCGTCCGAGCGCCAGAGCCTGGAGCCGTCGTAGGTGAGCCCCCAGCCCTGGCCCGGCAGGAAGACGTCCGTCATGTCCTGGAGGGTCGGTGTAAGCCTCAGCACCGTGTTTTCCCGCCATGTGAGGACGCTCACCGAGCCTTCGGCCAGCGCCGCCCCTTCCGCGAACAGGGCGGCCGGCAGGCAGATCCCCGCCGCGAGCTCGTAGGACTCGCCCCGGGCCTGCCAGACGTTAATCTGGGACTTCCCGTACAGTCCGGAGGACTCGTAGAGGAGATCGCCGTGGAAGAAGAGCCCCTGGGTGTACCTGGGCGGCTTTGCGAAGGTCCTGGCCGTCCGGACGCCCGCCACCGGGGCGGGTTCGGTAGCCCGCCCCGCGGAGCGGTCCCCTGCCCGTGCCGCCGGGGTCTCCGGGAGGGGCGCGGCCCCCCCGTCGGCGTACGCGGCCTGCGGCCCCGCCGGAGGGCCGCCCCGGGGGCCAGGGAGGTGCTGGGCCGCGAGCAGTGCGGAAACTGCCAGGGCGGCCGCCGCCAAAGCGGCCGGGACGGGCCGCCGGAGGCGGCCTCCCGGACCGCGCCCCCCTGCGGCCCCGCGCCGGGGGGCGGAAGACGGGCCGTCCTCGCTTCTGAAGGTGCCGGCATGGCCCTTTGGTCTTTCGGTGGTGGACGTGACGTTTCCTCCGGCGGCAGGGGTTCCGGACTGGGTGGGCCTTCGGGCGGGGGACGGAGACGTTCCTTGGCCGCCCGCGCGGCTTCCGGGCCGCGGTTTGCGGACGGTGGGCCGACCCGGGGATTCAGCGCGGGTACGGGAGGCGGGGAACGCTTGCGTCCGGCTTTCGGTTCGCGTTTCCGGCGGCGGCGCCTGGGGCCGCGCCTTCGGGACCGGCGCTTCCGGCCGGGTCCCGGCGGGCATTTCCCGGACCGGCTTTCGGGCCGGGATTGCGGGACCGGCCTTCGGTCCGGATTTCCGGGTCCGGCTTCCGGGTAGGGATTGCGGGCCCGGCGTTTCCGGGCGGGTCTCCGGACTCGGGGCTCGTGAGCTTCGGGCCGGAAGATCCCGAGCGGGCCGGCTTCAGATCCCGGCCACATCCTCCTTGCTCCTCTTGACTACCCTGGTCTTCGCGGCCGAGCGGATCTTGGGAATGAGGATCTTCTTCACGGTGTCCAGTCCGTGGTAGAGGTTCAGGCTCTCCTTGTCTATGACGTCCACGGCCCCTATCTTGTCGGAGCGGAGCTCGGCGGCGCTCCCCGCCTTGGCGATGGTGCTGCAGATGATTACCGGGACGGGGAAGTAGACCATGAGCTTTTTGAGGAACGTCACGCCGTCCATCTTGGGCATCACGATGTCCAGGGTGACCACGTCCGGACCGAGTTCCAGGAGCATCTCCCTGGCCTCGTAGGCGTCCTTGGCGGCGCCCACCACCCTGATGTCGGGCTCCCCTTCCAGGGCCTTGGAGATCAGGTTCCGCACGATGGAGGAGTCGTCCACCACGAGGACCTTGATGCGCTCCCCGGCCCGGACGGGGGTGGAGGCGGAGGGGGCCGCCTGCGCCGCGGCGGAGGATGCGGACGGCCTGGGGACGGGGGGCGGCGCGGGCCTGGAGGGCGCCCCTCCCGTGAAGGGCTTCGGAACGCCCGCGGCGGGCACGGAGAAGTGCCCGGGGGCCGGGGAGCCCCCGCCCCTCCCGGTCTCCTCGCGGCTTAGGAGGGACCCGCTCATGGTGTTCCTGTCCATCTTCTCCACCACGAGGTTGTTGTCCCAGTTCTGGTAGTGGAGCTTGAGCCCCAGGGTTCCGCCTGTGTTCTCCCTTATGATTGGGATGTTGTGCTTCTTCAGGATCTCCCGGGCCACCTCGATGTTCCTCTGGCCTATCTGCACCCCGGTGGAGATGTTGTTTATGACGTTCGCCCCGCCGGAGACGATGGCCTGGAGCCCGGACAGGGTTCCCACGGTGCGCTCCATGAACTGCAGCAGCACGCCGCAGGCGTAGTCGCCGTACTTGCCGCTCCGCTCCTTGGTGGGGCTGGAGGGGAGCATGAAGTGGTTCATGCCCCCGAACTTCAGCTGGGGGTGGTAGAGGCATACCGCCACGCAGGACCCGAGCAGCGTGGAGATGAGATGCGGCTGCTTGGAGATGAAGTACTCGCCGGGGAGCAGGAAGACCTTGCCGATGTCAGCGCTCATATGGGAAATCTTCTTTTCCCGGCGTGGCCGCTGGGGCCGGTCGCCGGATCGTTGTGCGGCCGGGAGCCCCGGGACGGAAACTCCGGGCGGCCTGGAGGGGGAGGGGCCTCGGCCGGGGAGCCTGCGGCTCCCGGGGCGCCCGGCCCGGAAGGGGCGGCATGGCGGCCGGCCTGCGGGAAGGCCGGGAACTGCGGGCCCGGGCCTGCGGCGGCCTGCGGGACGGGCCGGAACGGGATACTGGCCTCCGGGCGGCTTCCGGACGGAAGGCCGGAGCGGAGGGGGGCTTGCCGGAAGCCGCAGGGCGTGGCATTCCCCGGGGGCGGGGTCCGGCGGGAGCTCCGGAACTGCCGGAAATCCCCGGCATTTCCGGGAACACCGGGCCTACGGGAATCCCTGGCCCGAGGGAAACCGGGCCTTCGAAAACTGCTGGCCGGAGGGAACCCCGGGCCTCCGGGAACTGCTGGCCGGAGGGACCCCCGGGCCGGAGGGAACGCCGCGGCGGGGGGAGCCGGGGGTACGGGACGCTCCTGGCCGGCGGGGCTCAGTTGAGGCCGAAGGCCAGCCGCACCACGCCGTCCGCCGCGAGCACCAGGCCCAGGCCGCCGTCCCCCAGGAGAGCGGAGCCGGCCAGGAAGTTCAGCCGCTTGAACTGCTCGCCCAGCTCCTTCACGACCACCTGCTGCTGTCCCATCACCTCGTCCACCAGGAGCGCGTAGCGGCCGGCGGGGGTCTCGACCATCACGAGCAGGCCGTCCGCGGGGTCGGGGTGCTCGGGCTCCAGATCGAAGATCTCGTAGAGCTTGATGAGGGGGGTGATCTGGCCGCGGCGGTTCAGTATCAGCCCCCGGCCCTCGACCGTGGAGAGCTCGTCCGGGTTGGGGCGGAGGCTCTCCAGTATCTCGTCCAGGGAGATGATGAAGTTCGCCTGCCCCACGCGGACGTGGAGGGCCTTTATCACCTGGAGCGTCACGGACAGGGGGATCTTCAGGGTGATGGTGGTCCCGTGGCCGACCTGGGAGTCCACGTTTATGGTGCCGTTCAAGGCCGATATGTTGGTGCGGACGACGTCCATGCCGACCCCCCGGCCGGAGACGTCCGTTATCTCCTTGGCCGTGGAGAAGCCGGCCCCGAAGATGAGGCCTATGGCCTCCTTGTCCGTGAGGGCCTGGGCCTGGGTCTCGTTAAGGGATCCCTTGTCCACGGCCACCTTGCGCATCTTCTCGGGGTCTATCCCCTGGCCGTCGTCCTCGACCACCAGGTAGAAGAACTCCTTGTCCGCCGAGGCGGACACCCGGAGGAGCCCCTCGACCGACTTGCCGGCCTGCTCCCTTATCTCGGGGGGCTCGACCCCGTGGTCGAGCGAGTTGCGGACCACGTGGACCAGCGGGGCCTCGAGGGACTCGGCTATGGACTTGTCCAGCTGGACGTCCTGGCCCTCCAGCACCACCTTCACCTTCTTGCCGAGCTGGTGGGAGAGCTCCCGGGACATCATGTTGACCTTCTGGAGGATGCCCTTGATGGGGACGCGGCGGATCTCCATCAGGCTCTCCTGGAGCTCGTCCGAGAGCTCCCTGAACGCCTGGTTGGCGTTCTTGAAGGCGCGGATGGTGTTGGGGTTGACCTTCTCCTGCTCTATGGTCTTCTGGAGGTAGTTGAAGGTCTCGGCCGTCACTATGAGCTCGCCCACGTAGCTCATGAAGCCGTCGACCTTCTCCTCGGAGATGCGCATGGTCTTGCGCTCCTGGCCCTTCTCCCTGGAGGCCGCCTCGGCCTTCTCCCTGTCGCCCTCCTGCGGGGCCCCGGCTTCCGGGCCCCGGGCCGCGTCGCCGCCGGGGGCGGGCTCGGGAGCGCCGGGATTCACGACGTCGAGCATGTCCATGAAGGCGTCGAACTTGGACTTGACGAGGCCGGCGAGTATCGGGTCGAAGTCGAGCCCGCTCTCGAAGATCGCCGTGAAGTCGCTTGACGCCTCCTCGAAGGCGGGCCTGAGGGGCTCCCGGCCGTTCCCCGCCACGAACGCGGCGAGCTCCTTCATGTTGGCGTCGAAGGCCTTGGGGTCGAAGGCGGGGGCCCTCAGGCAGTCGAACGCGGCGAGCGCCGGACCGGAGATGTCCGTGCCCTGGTAGGACACGGAGACGGGCCTCTCGCGCTCGGCTCCGGTGTCCTTCTTTCTGGCGTCGTCCAGCTGGAGCCGGTTCACCGTGTCGGAGATGTCCTGGATGAGCCTGTCGGGGTCCGTGCCGCCGTCCAGGGCGCTGGCCAGAAGCTCCTTGATCTTCAGGCAGGCGTCCTTGTAGTCGCCTCCCCCGCCGCCCGCCGGGGCCCCGTCGCCGCCTATGAAGGCCACCAGATCCGTCTGGAACGCCGCCTCGTCCGGCAGGAGGTTGGGCGAGCGGTCCCCGTTGGAGAGGCGGTCGAACATGGATTTCAGGTGGTTGCCCGCCAGGAACAGGTACTCTATCGCCTTGGGGGAGGCCTCCCGCTTCCCGTGGCGGATGTCGTCCAGGAGGTTTTCCAGCTTGTGGGCGAAGTCCTTTATGTGGTTCAGGCCGAAGAAGGCGGAGGAGCCTTTCAGGGTGTGCGCGGCCCTGAAGACGGGGTTTATGTGCTCCAGGTTGCCCGGCTCGGCCTCGAAGGCGGAGAGGCTGGAGGTGAACTCCTCCAGGAGCTCCTTGGATTCGGTTATGAACTCCTGGAGAAGTCCCTCGTCAAGTTCAGTTTCCGGCATAGGCTCTGTGCTTCCTCGCGGGCGCCGGGGCGCCGCCGGGACCGGGGGCCCCCGTCAGGATCCGCGCGGGATCCGGACGGGAGTCCGGGGGTGTCGTCTGGGGGGGCACCGCGCCCCGTCCGGGAATCCCTGAGCTCTGGTCGCCCTCCGCCCGACCGTCTCCCCGGCGCGGGTCGTGCCGGGAACAGCGGATCGGTCATTCATTGCATTCTAAAGGATCGGGAGGGGGATCACAAGTTTTTGCGGGGAATACGGGTCCGGAGGCGCCTCCCGTCTCCCCCGGAAGCCTTCGGGAAAGGGGTTCCGGGGGCGGCGGAAGATCGGTTGCGCCGAAGCTTCCGGAATGCGACCTGACGGTTGTTAGTGCCGTATGGACATCATAGCCGTTCGCCGTCAATAATCAAAATCCGGAGGATGATGCCATGATGTTGCAGATGAATTTGAAAAAACAGTAATGAAAATAATTGAATTATTCGGGAAAATGGTGATTAGCATGACATATCGGAATAGTGTGCGCTTGATGTATTTGAAACTTCAAAGTTCTTTCGGAAGCTGGGGCGGGCGGCATCGGCGGCATCGGATTGGGGGGCCGGCCTCAGGTGCGGGACGGAGCGGACAGGGAAGGGGCTCTTCGTTGGGGGGAGAGAGCAAGCGGCGGGCGGAATGGCGGGAACGGCCGGGGCGGGCGGAAGGGCGGGAAACGACCGGGGCGGGCGGACGTGGAGGGAGCGGCATCTTATGGCGGACGTGGAGGGAGCGGCTGGAGCTGGCTGGAAGGTGGGGTTCCGGGCCGGGCGGGGCAGATCTGTGAGACGGCTTCCCGGAAGGACAGCCGCGTCAGTTCGGCAGAACTGGTTGCGGAATTGGAGGCCAGCTGGCAACAGGCCGGACAGGCGGACGGAAAGCCGGGTAGGCGGGGGGCGGGGGAGGGATGGTAGCGGGGTGGATATGAGATAAGTAGGGTCCTGAAGACGGGGAGAGCGGACGGCGGGACTGGACGCGCGCGGAGGGGCGGTGAGGAGGGCGGATAGCGACGGCGAAATAATTCGGAGGACCTTTCGCGATCGGCAAGTTCCACGGGCAATTTTACAACTTTTTCGGCTGATCTCCGAGTCGGCGGAAAACCGGCATCCGCTGCTGCTGGTGGTGCCGCTGTCCATTCCCGGAGGCAACCTTCATCCCGTCACGGATGTTCCGGACCTCACCGGAGACAGACTTCCTGACTGGCGTCACGGCGTTGCCGGACTACGCCGTTCCTTGACGGGGACATGTTCTGGTGGGTCCGCGCCTCCATGACCGGCGCAGGTGACCTGTTCTGGCGGTTCCTGGCCTCCCGGTCCGCCGCCGGCAGCCGGTTCCGACGGTTCCGTTGCTCTCTTGCCTCCGGATGCCGAACTTTTCTGCGGTTCATCCTCTCGAGGAACCGTCGTCAAGGGTGCCGCGCCGAGTGTCGCAGTTTAAATGCAGGAAGTCACAGTTGCCGCTCCGGCAGCAAATAGCAGGCATCTCGTCTGGAGCGTGTGCTCCAAGAATGTTTAAGTGGATATATCCTAAAAGTCCGGCGATCCGAAATATTTGCCAAGATTCTTTGCTCCGTCAAAATGCTGAATAATATCGTCACCGACCACGCGGAAAACAAATATCTGGAGGTTCTGAAAACATGGGTATCGACGTTGCCGAATTAACAGACTTCTTTACCGACGGTAATATTCGAAATTCCGGGAGAAGTCCGAGGCCCTGGTCGCGGAGAAGGCGGCCATGGCCGGGGAGAAAGCGGTCCAGGATGCGAAGATCATGTTACTGGCTACAGAGAAGGCGGCAATGCAGACCATCGCTGTCATTGGCCTGTGCACCGGAAAAATGAGCGTGAAGGAGATAAGCGAGAAGTTTAAACTCAGCATGTCAGATGTTGAAGGAATCCTGGAGGACTACATCGGAAAAATTTGACATACTCCATCAGGAGTTCCGGTAGTCCGCTTCGCAGGATTCAGTGCCGACCCGGACACGTCTCAAGGACATGCGGGAAGACAAGGCATCCTTCGGAGCAGGGCACCTGCCCTACTTACTCCGCACGGGGAGTGGCGGACGCGTCAGTGCCGAGTCATTTCCCAGCTCCATCGATTCCGTTTGAATCGCGCGACTGGCGAGAACCGCCTCCTCTCCTGTCGAGTTAAGCCTGAAAGGATGGCTACTTGACTGCAACTGATTATTCATAATGAACTTCAGTTGCCAATTGACTTGTTACATAGCACGTGCAGACTCTTTTGCCCTGACCCAATATCCATAAAATGTGTTATAATTTGGAGTTGTCTGCAAATAATCATCGAAAATAAACATGCTGACTTCAATATATTTTGAAAAACCGCCTTTACCCGGTGCTATTTGAGACTGCGATGATATATTGATAAAAACCGGATAACTGTTTATACTGATTGGCATATAAAGAAATTCTTTGCCAAAATATAATGATGAGAATTGAAAATCACCACGGCTCAATGACCAGTTGAAATCCGTAATACTATTTGCAAAATATCTTGCTTCCAAATAAGAAGTCAACCGTTTCCCATAAAAACGATCATTGAAAACAGGATAATTCTTATCCAATTTACTTTCGTCATTAAAGTAATTAAGGTTAAACAACATTGATTTAATCGAATGTTCTTTGGATTTGGTCGCTAAGGTGAAATGAGCATCGATGGTGAATTGATTGTTCTGCGCAATTGAACCAAACTCAGTTCTGAAACCTTTTTCGTCAATGTCGTCATCTTCTCTGAATTTATAATATTGGAAAAAATTTTTGACTGTATTCTTAAATACTGTTGTCTTTGCTTCTGCATTTTCTCCTGGATGAACAAATGAATAAATTAGAACACATCTACCATTTTTTAGGAAAAATGAATAATTAATTTCTTTATGTTCAGGATTATTCTTTTCAGGCAGAAACAGGACCGCCCTTCTGTGTGATAATTGAGACAACTCGAAATCTTCTTCCTGATTTTGCCCTTTAAATCTGTCGGGGTAGCATCTGGTCTGTTCAGTTCCTTCTTTGTTTAAGCCATAATTTGATGACATCTCCCTTAAATTTAATTTGATATCAGGATAATTGATTGTGAACCAAGCGATTGGGGGCTTGAAATGAATTAAAAATTCTGGCAAATCAAGTGAAAATGAACCGATACGCTTTTTTTCAAATTTAACATTGGTGTAATCAGGAGTTAATTCAACATAAGTATAATTGTATGAGACAATAAATAACAAAATCATAACTGCCACAAAGATAGCAAGAATTTTAAGTGCTTTTAAAGTTTTCATATTGACACCTTTCGCATCCTCAACCTTCCGGAATTACCATGAAATTATAAGTTCATGTATACGTAACAAACTAGTTCAGATACGTGCCAATATTCGTTCACATCCGTGCCAATTCATATCCGACTTGAAATAATGTGGAGGTATTGAGATATGGTTAGTCTCTTGAACATCCCGATGATGCGTAATATCATGGACAGGAAGATTGAAGGAACTGTCAGCAGGAACGGGTCGGAAAAGAAGATTAGGTCACCCGCGATTATAAAGTTGCGGCTGGCAAGACTGATCAATAATATTCCTGTTGTCGAACAATTAAGAAGTGTCCAGACGTGAAATGAATCTTATCGAAATGAAGATCATAATGAATCTTATCGAAATGAAGATCATTTTGAAGCGGAATGACCGCTGCCGTCCTGAGAAGGCTGAGTGGACGGTTACGGTTGTTCTTTCCGATCGGGAGAGCCTTGCCTCGGATTTGAGCCTGCCTGTCCTTAAGACATTGCGATTGCCCTGCTGCGGGTTCCGGCAAAAGCCTGCGGGTCAGGCCGCAGCCCGCGAAACCGGCTTCCTCGGAGCATCGCGGGGTCCTTTCCGGGTCCATGGGCAGGAATTGGCAGTTCCCGTTCGGATACCCCGGACATTTATCCTTCAGATGCTATTATAGCTGAAGCGACGGCATATGTCGGTGAAATGCTCCCGCATGAGGCGCATGAGGCCGCCGGGGCGGTTCGCCCGGGTCCCCGCCGCCTGAGCCGGACTGGCGTCCGCACCCCGCGGGATTTCGCAAAAGGTCCGGCAAGAGGGAAACCGTGCCGTCCGGGGAGGGAACAGGCCGCCGCATGGCGGTTTTAAGGGCATCCGGTTTGCCGTATGCACGGAGCTCCGCGCGGCGCGGGTGCCGTAAAGGCCATTCGGGCTTTTACGGTGCCCTTATGGGTACGGTGAAAGACTTCCGAATGAATCGGGGATGCGGAGGGCTTCCGGTTCACGCTTGGGGACCCGGAAAGCGGGCGTAGGTTCGCGGAAATGCCGTTTCCGCGCGTCCTGGTGCCGTATCCGGTAAACAGCCTGCCCTCTGAAGCGGACGGTCCGGAAGATCGTTGCGCCGGTTCCGTACGAAACGATGGCGGAAGGAAATTCGTTGCGGGACACGTCGGCGCCGGATACGGAACCGGGGGATACGGACTGCAGGAGACAAAAAAAGGGCCCGTCCTGAAGGACGGGCCCTTTCTCTGGCCCGGAAGGGCAGAAGGCCTGAAGAGGGTGGAGGCGCCGCTTAACGGAGCGTGAACTCGACCCTGCGGTTCCTGGCCCACGCGGCCTCGTTGTGGCCGGGGTCGGCGGGCATGCTCTCGCCGTAGGAGGTGGTGTAGAGGCGGCTGCCGCTGATGCCGAGGTCAATCAGGTAGTTCCTGGCGCTCTTGGCACGGCGATCGCCCAGCGCGAGGTTGTACGCCTCGGTCCCGCGCTCGTCGGCAAAGCCCTGGAGCTCGGAGGAGGCGCCGGTCGCGTTCAGGTAGGCGGCCTTCATCTGGAGCGTGGGGATTTCGTCGGCGCGGATGTTGTACCGATCGAAGTCGAAGTACACATGATCATTCAGGAAGGCGCGCTGCAGGGAATCGTCAACGGCGGTGACTGCTTCCACGACCTGCTTGGAGCAGCTTGCCAGAGGCAGGGCCAGCGCGGCCACGGCCATCAGCAAAAGAAATTTCTTCATGCTCAATCCTCCAAGATTTGAGAACGGATTTTATGCGGCCCTTCAACAGGCCTGACGTCTGCCCGCTTGGCGGGCGTGTTTAGCCGGTCGGGGAACATGGCTTGTGCGAGGCCAGATGTCCCCGGGCGGGGTCCCGACCCCGTGAAGGGACCCAGTGACCGGCCCCCTCCGGCGAGAAGACGAAGAAAGGCAGGAAAAACGGTCCGCAGGACGGGCCCCGGCTTGAATGGGAGAATCCGGGCGTGAGACCCGGAACGCCTCCGCCAAACGGCACCGGCGGTCCCGGGCCCCGGATCCGGCCGCTCCGCTGGGTTCTCGAGGCTTGTGCCAGTATAGACCAAAGGCGCCGGACAAGTCAAACGGGGACCTGTTCGGATCGGCCCCCCCGAAAAGCGGCAGGGACCTCATTCCGCTTATAAACCATCATGATGTCTAAAGCAAGCCGAATTGTTAAAAACCGGCGTCCGGCAGGAGCCCCGCGAGCCCCTCCGGCAGGGGCACGGAAGCATGGAATCCGAGGTCCTGCTCCGCCCTCCGGACGTCCGCCCAGCTCCTCGCCGGATCCCCCGGCCTTTCCGCCGCGAAAGACGGATCCCTGAAGGCTTCCGGCATGAGATCGCGCAGGAGGGCCGCGAGCTCGTTTATCGACACGGGCCGTCCAGTCGCCACGTTGTAGGACCCTGACGCCTTCTCGCTCGCGGCCGCCAGCACCGTCGCCTTCACCACGTCCCTCACATGGACGAAGTCCCGCGTCTGCAGCCCGTCCCCGTGGATTACCGGCCTCTCGCCCCTTGCGGCAGCCGCCACGAACCTCGGTATGACTCCCGAGTCCGGGCCGTCCGGGGTCTGCCGGGGGCCGTAGACGTTGAAGTACCTGAGACTCACGGCCCTGAGCCCCCTCCGCTGGAAGAAGAGTCCCAGATGCTCGCCCAGGAGCTTCACTGCGGCGTACGGGTTGTCCGGGCTCGGAAGCATGTCCTCGCGGTGCGGGGCGGGCAGATCCCCGTACACGGCCGAGGTGGAGGCGTAGACGATCCTCCCAGCTCCCGCCTCCAGGGCGGCCGTGAAGACGTTGAGCGTCCCTGTCCCGTTCACGTCCAGGCAGAGTCCCGGCGCCTCCTGGCTCATGGGCACGGAGGCGAGGCCGGCCAGGTGGAAGACGGTCCCGGCGCCTCTGGCGGCCCTCCGGACCGCCCCCGCGTCGCGGATGTCCCCCTCGAGGAAGTCAATCCTGTCCGCCACCGAGGCCAGGTTCCGCTCCGTGCCGGAGGAAAGGTCGTCCAGCACCCGGACCTTCATCCCGCACCTCACGAGCTCCTCCGTCAGGTGGGAGCCTATGAAGCCCGCCCCTCCTGTGACAAGGGCCGTCATCTCTTTGCCGTTGGACGACATCGCGCGAGGGGTTGCCCGTGGGGGGGCGGGGCCTGAAGCCGGCGCCCGGGATTGGGTTTAGGTCGAGGTGCCGGCCCCCGGAAGCTCCGGGAACAGGGGCGGAAGGGCGTGCGGAAAGGACGGAAACGGTTTGGCGGAGGGGGCCTTCGGGGAGCTCGGAAGCCGGGGGGAATGAGGCGCGGGAGATTCCGGAGGAACCGGAAGTGCCGGAAGCCGCGGAAAAAGCCGGCGCGACTCTTCCTTATCGGCTTGAAAAGCTCCGGCCTCAAACGGTCGGGGGAACCGGGGTCAGGATCCGCCGACGCTCGACCGCAGCGGCAATTTTGCTTCCGTTCCCCGCAAAAGTCAAACCTTCCGACCGGCGGCGTCCCCATATGCGGATCCGAGAGGGCTTAGGAGGATGAGACGCAATATTCAGACGGACATGGCTGCTTGGACGCTGCAAAATCCGGCAGGGCTAAGCTGCAAAATCCGGCAGGGCTAACAAGAGGGAAAATCCGACGGGGTTTAAGAGGATGAGACGCAATATTTAGACGGACATGGCCGCTTGGACGCTGCAAAATCAGACAGGGCTTAATCCGGCAGGGCTTAACTTAACAAGAGGGAAAATCCGACGGGGCTTAAGAGGATGAGACGCGATATTTAGACGGACATGGCCGCTTGGACGCTGCAAAATCCGACAGGGCCTCACGCGGGACGGAAGAGCGTGGCGAAAGAGGCGCCCCGACCGGGGTCTGGGGGGAACCCGCTTCCCGAGGGCAAGTCCTTTCCTTACGAATGCCCGTGAATTTTGAGGATTTGCGGCTCTTAAGTTCCGGTCCGGGAATATTCCGGTCATCCGGGGTAATCCGAGCAGGTCGGCAGGCGTTTCAGGAAACAGTCTGGGCGCTTCAGAATGATTCTGGCGGCTCCGTGACGCTTCGGAATGTTAAGGAATGTTTAGAAACGTTTCGGGACAGTGCTTTTCACGGCCCCTGGGATTCGATGGGTTACGGAACCTGAAGCGTCTGTGATTTCGCTGATGAAACGTGCGGGAACGGCCTGTGATCCCGCCGGCGCGAGCATGCGGGAGCGTGCGGATAAGCCGCTGTTGCGGACGTGAGGGAACTGTCGATGCGGGCAAGCGCATTTTTAAGATATCCCCGGTAATGAAAATTATGTAGTTTTATATGATTGATCTGTATATTTAAGTATAGCGACTATAATTATATTATTTGATACTGGCAATGGTGATAAAAGTTTCATGATGAAATGAGGGATATGCGATGTGAGAGCTTTTCTTCTCAATTGTCGCGGAAGTGACATACCCCGGGCTAAAGCCCAGGGGCTTCCCGTCCAAGGCGTCTCAGGCCCGCCAGATCAACGTCCGGGTTAACCCCGCGTGTCCCGCGGTTCTTATCGATGAGCAGGCCGAGTATGCGAAGGCCTTCGGCACGGATGTTCAAGGCCGCGTTCATGTCCCTGTCCTGGGCGTGTCCGCACTCTTCGCAGACATAAACTCGCTCCGAAAGACCCATTGCCGTCTTCACGGTTCCTCAGGCTGAACAGGTCCTGCTCGAAGGATAGAACCTGTCTATGACCACGTACCTCCTGCCCTGTTCTTCGAGCTTGCTGCGCAACATGTTAACGAACATGCCCCATCCGTTGTCGGCCACGCTCTTGCCGAATCTCAATGCCTGCGCCATGCCGTGCATGTCGATGTCCTCGATGACGACCGAATCAAAGGCGTTGGCTGTCCGCCTCGACTCCT
>JAISEQ010000394.1 GCA_031264045.1 Deltaproteobacteria bacterium | reverse complement strand
CCGGAATGGGGCGGGGAGGCGAGAATGCCGGGGAGGCCGGACGTGAGGACGGGGGAATGCGGAGAATCGGGGACGCGGCGGGGGAACCCGCCCGGAAGGCGGGGGGATGCGCCGGCCATTCCGTCCAGGAACACCGTTCCGTCCAGGTACTCCGTTCCCTGCGGACGAACCCCGACGGGCTCTCCCCGTCCCGACCCTGCCCCGTCCGACGCGCCGCGGCTCGCCCGAAAAATCCGGACGCTGGAAGCGATCCTTTCACCCGGCGCATCCGGAGAAAAATCCGTATCCGCGTCCGGACTTCCCGCGCGGATGAGGCGTCCCGCCGGCTGGCCCCCGGGGCCTCCCTCTCCCGCCGTAAACGGCAATCCCGAGCGGGGCCGCCTTCAGGGCACGGGCGGTCATCTTCCTCACTGGTTCAGGCTCCCGGTCAGGAGATCGGACGCCTCCGCCGTTTCCGTCCCCCGCACGTCCGCCCGGCGACCGTCTCCGAAACCCTTTCCCCCCCCCCCGCCGAAACGGAGGAGGGCAGGCCCTTGCCTCCGAGAGCTACCCCCCGTTCACGGCAAAGGGGCACCGCCCGAGCCCTTCCCGCCGAGGTTCCTGTCCAGGACAATCCGGAGCTCGTCCAGGTCCACGGGCTTCTCTATGTAGCCGCAGGCCCCCCGCTTCACGGCATCGGCCTTGTGCCTCTCGCTCGTGTAGCCGGATATTATGACGATCGGCACCCGCGAGCTGGGCCCGTCCCCCGCCCTCAGTTTCGAGAGGATGTCCAGCCCGTCCCAGCGGGCACCCATCCCCACGTCCATGAGCACGAGCGAGTAGCTCCTCTCGTCCGCCAGCTTCAGGACCTCGGCCCCGCCGGTCGCGGTCGTTACCTCATGGCCCCAGTCCTCCAGGACGGTCTTCAGCATGGAAAGCTGATCCTCGTCGTCATCGGCAACCAGGACATGGCGTTTCTCGGACATCGTCTCTCGGGCCTCCTGCCCCTCCCGGGGCCTTGTCTTTTCGGAAAGATGAGGCGGACGTACCTGAAGCACCGGAAACCGGCGGCGTCCCCGGAGGTGCCTGAGGCCGCCCGCCGCACGTCCGCGACCGGACGGCGGAGCGTCCCGTCGGCGCGCCTGAGGATCTTCTCACCTGGGGCCTGAAGAGGCGGTCCCCCGCGCCCCCCTTCACGGCGTCCGCGGCGTCCTGCGGCCCGGCGCGGGACGTCACGACGACGGCGGGCGCGGAGCGGTCGGGCACGTCCCCCGCCCGGATCGCCGCAGGCGCCCCGATGCCGACGAGGCGGGCGTCCCCATGTCCATGACAGCCGGGGCGAATCTTCCCCTCCGGGCCATGCCAGGGGCGTCCGCCCCGGACACGGACGTCTCCGCCCGTGCCCCCGGTCCGCCGGGACCGCGGCCGGCAAGGTGAGGACGTGTCACCGCCGTCATCATCGTCATCATCATCGTCGACGGCCAGGACGGAGCCGGGCATCGCCCGGGGCCTCCCCGCCCTGCCGGCCGGTCGGGAACGGTTCGGAAGGCGCTTCCCGCGCCGCTGTCCGGGGACAGGCGCGGCCCCGCCGCTCCTGACGGGCGCACGAACCGGGAAATGCCTTGCCTGGCACGGAACAGGGGCTCACGGAAATCACCCGCCACAATACCATAAGCTCCGGAACGGTTAAAGGGCTCCGGAGCCCCGCCGGACCGCGCGTCATCCCCGGCCACCGCGCCGGGGCGATCCCTGAGCCGTCCGGCGGGCGCCGCGCGAGGCGGATCCGCCTGCAGACAAGGGGGTATTCGGCTTCCGGACGGACCGCTCCCCTCCCGAGAACCGGCGTCCATCACCGGCGTCCGGCAGCTCCGGGGACACGGGGCCCTCCGGAACCGTGAAGGCTCCGGCCCTCCGCCTTCACCTGCCGACGGCGGCTGCCGGGACCCGGACCGGGACCGTCTCAGCGGGGCGTCCGGCCGCCGCCGGAGACCTTCCCCTGCCGTATGGCGGGGCCCGACTTTCCCGGCCGGCCTTCCCGAAATGCCGGGAGGAAACTCGCGGCCCTCAGGCGGAGCCCAGGTAGGCGTCCTTCACCTGGGGGTTGTTCAGGAGGTTCGCCGAAAGATCCTCCAGGACGAGCCTCCCCACGTCCAGGACGTAGCCCCTGCCCGCGAGCTTCAGGGCGGCGCGGGCGTTCTGCTCGACCAGGACCACCGTCACTCCCGACTCGTTTATGCTCTTGACAGTCTCGAAGATGGACTTCACCAGCAGCGGGGCCAGGCCCAGGGAGGGCTCGTCCAGCAGGAGGAGCTTGGGCTCGGCCATGAGGGCGCGGCCTATGGCCAGCATCTGCTGCTCGCCTCCGGAGAGCGTCCCGGCCATCTGGCCCCGGCGCTCCTCCAGGCGGGGGAAGAGCTCGAAGACGCGCCTCAGGAGCTTCGGGGACACCGGGCCCCTGCGAGTGAAGGCCCCCAGCCGCAGGTTCTCCTCCACGGTCATGGGGCCGAAGACCCTGCGGCCCTCCGGGGCCTGGGTGACGCCCCTGGCCACCACCTCGTGGCTCTTCAGCACGTCCAGGCGCTCCCCGTTCAGGCGGATCTCCCCCGAGCGGGGCTTCACCAGCCCGCTCACGGCCATGAGAGTCGTGGTCTTGCCGGCCCCGTTCGCGCCGAGGATGGTGACCAGCTCCCCCTCGTCCACCTTGAGCGATATCCCGTGGAGGGCCTCCACGCCGCCGTAGGCAACAACAAGGTCCCGGATCTCCAGCAAGTTCAGTCCTCCCCGTCCAGGCCCAGGTAGGCCTCTATGACCTTGGGGCTCCGGCGGATCTCCTCGGGCGTGCCCTCGGCTATGAGCGCCCCGTTCTCCATCACCACCACCCTGTCGCAGACCTTCATGACGAAACCCATGTCGTGCTCTATGAGCATTATGGTGATGTCGCGGGCCTTCACGGCGGCGATGAGCCCCGTGAGCGCGGCGGTCTCCCGGTCGTTCATGCCGCCCGCCGGCTCGTCCAGGACGAGGAGCCTCGGCTCCGCGGCCAGTGCCCGGGCTATCTCCAGGCGCCTCTGATCCCCGTAGGAGAGGGCCCCCGCCGGCAGATCCCACTTGGACGCCAGCCCCACGAAGTCCAGCTCCTCCATGGCGGACGAGAGCACCCCCCTCTCCTCGCGCCTCTGGTAGGGGAGCCTCAGGAAGGCGGCTGCGAGCCCCGCCCGCATCCGGCAGTGCCTTCCGGAGAGCACGTTCTCCAGGACCGACATGTGCGGGAAAAGCCTTATCGTCTGGAACGTCCTGGATATCCCCAGCTCCACTATGCGGCTCGGCCGGAGGGAGCTTATGCAGTGCCCGGCGAAGAACACGAAGCCCGCGTCGGGCTTGAGCGATCCCGTGATGATGTTGAAGACCGTGGTCTTGCCCGCCCCGTTGGGGCCTATGATGCCCACGGTCTGGCCGCGCTCGACCCCGGCGGAGAAGCCGGCCACGGCCACCAGGCCCCCGAAGGTCTTGGTCACGTTGTTCAGCGCGAGAAGAAGCACGGGCTATCTCCCCCCTTCCGGAGGATCCTGGGCGTCCCCCGTCCTGGAAGGTTCCGGGCCGCCGTCTGCCACGGAAGTCCCCGCGCGGCCCGCGGTCCAGGAAGGATCCCCGGTGCTCCGCGCCGGGGGACCGGTCGGCGGGACAGGAGCTCCGGCGGGTTCCGCCGCGGCCGGAACCGTCCGGGCCGCCCCGCCGCCGGCGGGGCCTTCCCCGGAGGCCGGGTCAGCCGCGGTATCGCCGTTCCCGCCGAAGGCGCCGCCGTTCCCGCCGAAGGCGCCGCCGCCGGGGTCCGCCCCCCCGCGCGGGATCGCGTCCCAGGGGGGCGGCAGGCTGTAGGCCGCCGGCCTGGGGGGGAGGAGGCCCTGGGGCCGGAAGATCATCATAACCACCAGGGCGGCCCCGAAGACCAGGAGCCTGGAGTCCTGGAAGCCGCGGAAGAGCTCCGGGAGGCCCATTATGAGGAAGGAGCCCAGAAGCACCCCCCTCTGGCTCCCCGAGCCCCCGAGTATCACTATGGTGAAGAGGAGCACCGACTCGCTGAAGTTGAAGGAGTCGGGCGATATGGTGCGCATCCTCGCGGCGTACAGGGTGCCCGCGAAGCCGGCCCAGACGGCGCCAATCACGAACGCCAGGAGCTTGTGTCGGGAGGTGTTGATGCCTATGCCCTCGGCGGCGACCGGGTCCTCCTTGATGAACTTCAGCGCCCTCCCGAAGCGGGAGCGCTCCAGGCGCCTGAACATGACGAGGCTCACGGCGACGGAGAACCAGATGAGGTAGAAGAAGTGCTGGGGCCTCGTGATCCTGAAGCCGAAGACGGAGGGGCGGGCTATGCCCATGCGCCCGTTGGGGCCGCCCGTGAGCCCGAAGACGTCGTTCGTGAGCGCGATGCGGATGATTTCCACTATGCCGATGGTCACTATCAGGAGATAGTCGCCGCGGAGGTGGATGATGGGGCCCGCCACCGCCGCCGCGAAAATCCCCGCCGCCAGCCCCGCCACGGGGAGGGTCCACAGCACGGGCCAGCCGCAGTCGAGGTTCAGGACCGCCGAGACGTAGGCCCCCACCGCGAAGAAGGCCGCATGCCCCATGTGGAACATGCCGCAGTGGCCCAGGATGACGTTGAGCGACAGCGCGAGTATCGCATAGAGGCCCACGGTGTTCAGGACGTCGAGCCAGTACGGCGCCGAGACCAGCCCCGCGGCCCTGAAGAAGACCGGGATGAGGAAGAAGAGGAGGACACCGGCGGCCTGGACCGGGAGGGGGAGGCCCCGGGGGGAGCCGGGGATCCTGCCCGGCGATACGGGAGGGCCGAAGACGCTTGAAGAGAAAGACATCCCGACCCCCTAAAGCTTCTCGGCCACGCGCTCGGGGAGGAGCCCCGTGGGCCTCACGACCAGGATCATTATGAGCACCACGAAGGTGAGCGCGTCCTTCCAGGCGACCGACACGTACGCCGCCCCCAGGGCCTCGACCAGACCGAGAAGGAGCCCCCCTATCATGGCCCCCTGGATGTTCCCGATTCCCCCTATGATGGCCGCCGTGAAGGCCTTCAGCCCGTACAGCTGGCCCATGCTGAAGCTTATCTGGCCGTAGAGCAGCCCGGCCATGAGCCCGGCGAGCCCCCCCAGGGCCGGGCCGATTATGAAGACCACGGCGATGACCCTGGACACGTCGATGCCCATGAGCTTGGCGGCCCCCTGGTCGATGGCGGCTGCCCGGATGGCGAGGCCCGTGCGGGTGCGGTTTATGAACAGCCAGAGGAGGAACATCAGGGCCACCGCCGCCGCGAAGACCAGGATGCGGATGAGCGGTATGGGCTGGCCGAAGATGTTCAGGGAAACGCTCGGGAGAAGGTTCGCGGGGTAGGCGCGGTACTGGGCCCCCCATTTGAGCATGATGGCGTTCTGCAGGAATATGCTCGCTCCCAGCGCCGAGACCACCGCCGCCAGGCGGTCGGAGTGCCTAAGCGGCCTGTAGGCCAGGCGTTCCAGAAGATGCCCTGCGGCCGCGGTGAGGAGCGAGACCGCCAGGATGGAGACGGCGAGGCCCAGGACCGGGCCCACCGCGCCCGCGAGGCCCAGCGTGACCAGGAGCATGAAGCCCAGGTAGGCCCCCAGGGTGAAGAGCTCCCCGTGGGCGAAGTTTATGAGCTTCATGACCCCGTAGACCATGGTGTAGCCCAGGGC
>JAISEQ010000046.1 GCA_031264045.1 Deltaproteobacteria bacterium | reverse complement strand
CAGGTGGAGCTAGCCGGGAGCCGCGCCCAAAACATGCAAAAGGAGGGCAAACGTATGAATCACGGAAGACCGATTGAGGGAGGGGCCGCCTTCGCCCTTGCCAGGGCCGCGAGGGAGGGTGCGATTGACCGGGCTCTGGACCCCGGGCGCACGGGGCTTCACAAGGTCCTGGCCCGCTGGACCGGCGGTCACGGCTGGGTCGACGCGTAGCGGAAACAGGAGAGCCCCCTTGCGGGGGCTCCTGTTTTTCGGGTGCCTTTTTCCGATGCCAGTGGCGGGAGAGGGCGGATTCATGCTAGCCTGCCTGGGACGTCGAGTCAAGGGCTGGCGCTTCAAAAACGAAAGGCCCCCCGCCGAGGCAAGCGGGGGGCTGAGATTGACCGGGGCCGGAGAGTGCCCCGAGAAAGGCTTTAGAGATATGTGTCTTTTAACATCTGCCCTGCAGGCTGTCAACCCATCCCCAGCGCAGGACATTGAGCCCTCCGTAAGTTTTCTGACTCCGGGCGAGTGGCCGTTACGCCCCCTTGATCTTTCATGGCATGAGGCCGCGAAGCTACCTCCGGCCGACAGGGTACGGCGTGTTCTGGGGTGCGTCGCGAGGAAGGGGGAACTGCTCCTCGACCTGGAGTCCGACCCGTTCAAGATAACGGGGCTGAAGCCGTTCAGCTCGCCGGCGAAGGAGCTGGCCGAGAAGGAGTTCGCCGGACTCCCGTGGATACACATGGGTGACAGCGAGAAGGTCTATCTCCTCTCGACTGCTGACCTGGAGCTTGACCCGAAGGCATTGCCCGAGGGTTTTACGACATTGGGAAAGCCGGAGTCACTGAAGGTTCACGGCATCCTGTTCGGGGAGGGTGGCCGCCTGGAGAGGATACTCCGCGCCGACATGAGCCCCGGCAGGTATCCGCTGATCAGGAACTTGTTCAGGCGGCCCGGAGAGCCAGCCGAGCCGGCGAAGCCGGAGGCACCGGACATCCAGAAGACGCCTGGCGTCGAGCCGGGGGAGGTATCCGACACCTTCCCCGAGATCATCCAGGAGCCCCAGCCGGAGAGCGGCCAGGTAAAGATTGTCAGGGAGGACATCCTGACTCCCGCCCAGGCGGCGGCGGAGGCCGGCCAGGGACAGCATGTTAGGGAGGACAGCCTGGCCGTAGCCCAGGCGGCGGTCCCCGATCAGATAATAGCGCCCGGTGCCCCCGCCCCCCTCGCTCGCCAGGTTGACTTTAGAGAGAGATACCCCGTGTACAAGGCGGCCCGGCTCTACCTGGACATGGGTTTCAGCATCATCCTTTTGCTGGGGAAGAAGCCGTTAGGATATTGGACGGAGTATCAGTCCAGGCAGATGACTCTCCCCGAGCTCAGGAAAATGTGGGATCGGGGCGCCGGCGAGAACATATGCGAGAAGTTTTACAAGGTTGACGCCGAGGGCAGGCACATCAAGGTCAAAGGAAAGCCGGTATTGGATCATAAGGAGCTCAGGGTCCCGGCATCCCCTTACAACGTCCAGGTTGCCTTGGTAACCGGCGCCGCGTCCTGGGGGCTTGTGGCGTTCGACGCCGACACGCCCGCCGCCTTCGAGGAGTTGCGGAGCCGGTTCGACACCCCCGTATGGCAGACCACGAGGCAGGGCGGCCACCTGTTCGGCATCATGCCGGACGGGTGGGTTATAGGACCACACGTGAAGATCGGAGGCAACGACTGGGACATAAGGCACGAGGGAGGTCTTATCATAGTCGCTCCCTCCCCGTGCTACGACAAGGACAACTGGAGATACACGGGCCAGCTGTACCAGTGGCACGGGAAGCCGTGGACCGGAATAGTTCCCTGGACCCGCGCCGCGCTTCCGGGCTATCCGGAGTCGGATGTCCTGGGCGTTTCGGGTTTAAGGAAGGATCCAGGAAAGCCTGGCGGGCTGCTCGCCCCCCGCTCTGCCCGCAGGTCGCCGGCAGGCTTGCCCGGCAAGCCGTCCACCATGAAAGCGTCAGGCTCGCACGTTCCGGCGGAGGGTTCCTGGAAGGAGACCGATGACGCCCTGTACATGGACTCGTCAGGCGTTGACCCGTACGCGCCCAGGATTTTCGACGACAAGGGCGTAGCATGGCCGGGGCGCAACGACACGGCCTTCAGGATCGCCTGCCGCGAGATCTCTATGGGGATTCCAATACGGGACATCCGGACCCGGGGGCGGGAGTGGGCATGGACATGCGAACCGCCGTTAGTCCTGCCTGACGACGACATCGACGAGGTCATCGACAACGCGATCAAGAAGGCACTGAGGAACGGGGACGAGAATGCTATCTGGCTCCTGGAGCAGGATCCGGAGGAGATGCGGAAGTTCGCCCATCTGTACCATGCGACGCTGATGGCACGGCCCGCCTCAGGAGAGGCACGCCCGGACGGACATAGCCGGACAGATCCGGACGCAACCGGGCTATCGGAACGTGCGGGCTCCGGGTCCGGTTCCGCCAGCATCTTCCGAAAGAGGCCGGCACCCCCCTCCGACTGGCACGGCCGCTTCGCCGGCACGAACGCAAGGAGCCGGGATGAGTACCGCAGGGTCAACGCGGGTCTCCTGGCAGCCCGGCTCCCCGACATATTATTCCCGCCTGCTGACTACCCGCGCGGCTCCGGCGGCGTTATCATTGCCGGGGACATTCACGGTACGCCGGGAAACGGGCCGGGTGGTGTAAGCTTCCGTCTGAATCCCCGCACCGGAAAATGGGCCGACCACGCAACCGGGGAGCGCGGGAGAGACCTTGTCAGTCTCTGGGCTAAGAGGGAGGGCATAGGGAACGGGAAGGCCCTGCTGGCGGCGAAGCGCTGGCTGGGATCCCCGGAACGGACTGCGCTGCGCACCTGGCTCTCGACGCGGGGCGCGTGGCGTTGAAACTAAAAAGGCCCTCCGGCTGGGAGGGCCTGGACGGTCGGAGTCTTGAAGGGCGCGGCCGCAAGGAGGATTACATGGAAAATTTAACACCCGACATTGAGGACGTCAAGGACTGGGCCGCGCCGAGCGGTCGCAACTGGAGCGCGCCAGGCGGCTGGCAGATGACGTTCCATCCTTACGACAACAGGTACATTGCCTTCAACCTTGACACCTGGGAGATCGCTACTTGGACGGGCAGGCGGTTCAAGTTCCCCCGGGAGGGCACGGACCCGGACATGATAGTGGACAGGGGCGGAATACTTGTTCATCCGGAGAAGGACGGTCTCCTCGCCTTCATCATGGACACCGAGAGGTTACTCTTCTACACTGCCCAGGCGCCATCGGAGGCGTGGTCTCCTCTGCGGGAGCCCCCCCCGGACTCCGGCGATATCGTGCCCATTATCCTGGGCGCCAACTCGCCCACGTCCCTGCTGGTGGAGCAGACTGAGGGGGAGGAGCCCGGCACGAAGCCCATCGTGTACACGGTCACCTTCGACTACACGAAGGGCGTGGCCGGAGGACTGACGCTGCTCGCCGACATCATCCAGGAGAACAACGACGACCCGGACAACCCGCACAAGCTCTACAGGTACGGGGCCGGCCTCCTGAAGATAGACGTGGCCGAGGACCTGTCCACCCCCCTCGACTTGCCCGACGAGCTGTGGAAAATCCGGACCGAGCACGTCGGAAGGGACGGACACGACCAGCTGGCCGCTTACTTCGCCCGGTACGCCGCTTTCCGCTACGTCACCGGGACGACCGAGAGAGGGAAGCCGAAGGTGAAGTGGGGTGCGCTTTCGCGGGACGCCGCGAACATATTCATGGGGAACATCCCAAGTTTTCACAACATCTCCGCCGTCAAGGCGGTGTCCCGCGTTCCGCTCATGCTCGGGGACGGGGCTTGCGTCCAGGGGGAGGGTTACCACCGGAAGGAGAAGGTCTTTCTCGACTACGGGGGAGCCGACTTCGGACCCGTGCCGGAAAACGTGTCCCGGGACGAGGCGCACGCGGCCCTGGAGCGGTTCCTCTCCCCGTTGCGGGAGTACGCGTTCTGCAACGGCTGGAGCCGTTC